>NZ_JAGGQS010000068.1:0-24789 GCF_018613175.1 Bacillus sp. ISL-47
TTTTTAGTAAATGTGTTACAAACTGGACATTGGTGGGGTTTAACCGGCATCTCTGCATGAATACAGAGTCTCCCGTCCACTTCATCCATCTTCGTAATCGTTACTCCTTCAAAACCAGGCAAAACTATGTTAGAATTCATTATGCACGTATCTCCAATCTATACTTGTTTCTCGACAACTCAAGTATAAAAGACTGGATGATTACGTGCATTTTTTATGTTCAAATTGTGTAAGAACCCCAACAAATATTATAGAACCCTTTTTAATTATATGAACAACTTTTGTACTTTTTTGCACAACTTCCCATTCTGATCACCTTTTCAGGAAGCCAAAATAAAAATGCATCCGGAGAAATTCCGGATGCAATCATTTCTTAAGGATATGCTGTATCTTATCAAAGCCTATGAATAAAAGGGATGATCATCATTAATTAAAATCCGGTCAATCTTCTTGGCCAGCCCTGTTTTAGGATTCAGTTCAATGATGGCCGCGCTTAGTTGTGTCCTGCCTTCCTTCGGAACCTCAAAGCGGACCGGAAGTCCGGTTTGAAATCTTTTGATCACAGCCTCTTTTTCAACACCCAGAATGCCATCATAAGGCCCTGTCATGCCTACATCAGACATAAAGGCTGTCCCGCCAGGCAAAATACGGTTGTCTGCTGTCTGTACATGTGTGTGGGTGCCAATAACGGCAGACACTTTTCCGTCCAGGTACCAGCCCATTGCCTGCTTTTCACTGGTGGCTTCCGCATGGAAATCAACAAATATATATGGCGTTCTTTCCCGGGCTTCTTTAATTAATTCATCTGCTTTCTGGAACGGGCAATCACTTGTATTCATAAAGGTTCTGCCCTGCAAACTGATGACCGCCACTTCTTCTGCGTTGTATTTTAAGAATACAATGCCCTTACCCGGGTTATTAGCAGGAAAATTGGCTGGTCGCACCATATACTTGGCGCGGTCAATAAATTCGAAGATCTCTTTGTTATCCCAAGTGTGATTTCCGAGAGTGACAGCTTGTGCGCCTGCCTCCAAAAAGCCGCGATAAATTTTTTCGGTGATCCCTTTTCCGCCTGCGGCATTTTCCCCGTTAATAATGGTGATTTGCGGACGGTATTTTTCTTTAAGCTTAGGTACATATTCATGTATCATATCGCGCCCCTGGGAACCTACCACATCTCCGACAAACAAAATATTCATATCAATTCCCTCTCTGATTATAAAAATGTATGTATGAAAAGCCTGCCTGTTGCGTTCTCTTATATTCGCTTCCTTATAAGTGTAACACAGATTACTCCTGCATTATGCACTGCAGTCCCATAAAAAGAAATAAAGCGATGCATGTGCATCGCTTTATTTGGCATATTCAACGGCCCTTGTTTCACGGATAACCGTGACTTTGATATGACCTGGATAATCAAGCTCTTCTTCAATCTTTTTACGGATATCCCTGGCCAAACGATGTGCTTCAAGATCATCAATTTGTTCAGGCTTAACCATAATGCGAATTTCGCGTCCAGCTTGGATGGCAAATGATTTTTCAACGCCCTCGTAGGATTCGGAAATCTCTTCAAGCTTTTCAAGACGGCGAATATAGTTTTCAAGTGTTTCTCTTCTTGCTCCTGGTCTTGCTGCTGATAATGCATCAGCTGCAGCGACAAGTACGGCTATGATCGATGTTGGCTCTGTGTCGCCATGATGGGAAGCGATACTGTTGATGACAACAGGATGCTCCTTATATTTAGTGGCAAGTTCCACACCGATTTCAACATGGCTTCCTTCCACTTCATGGTCAATCGCTTTACCGATATCATGAAGCAATCCTGCCCGGCGAGCCAATGTTTCGTCTTGTCCCAATTCCGCAGCCAGTAAACCTGAAAGCTGAGCCACTTCCATTGAATGCTTTAAAACATTCTGGCCATAGCTTGTACGGAATTTCAAACGCCCAAGGATTTTGATCAAATCTGGATGGAGTCCGTGAACGCCAACCTCGAATGTTGTTTGTTCACCAATTTCACGGATGTGTTCATCCACTTCACGGCGGGCTTTATCAACCATTTCCTCAATGCGTGCCGGATGGATGCGTCCGTCCTGAACCAGTTTGTCTAAAGCTAAGCGTGCTGTCTCACGTCGAATCGGATCAAACCCGGATAAAATAACTGCTTCCGGTGTATCATCGATAATGAGATCAATTCCAGTCAGAGTTTCAAGAGTTCGGATATTACGGCCCTCACGGCCAATAATGCGTCCTTTCATCTCATCATTTGGCAGGTTGACAACTGAAACTGTTGTTTCTGCAACATGGTCAGCTGCACATCTTTGGATAGCCAGTGACAAGATTTCTTTCGCTTTCTTATCTGCGTCCTCTTTCGCTCTAATCTCGCTCTCTTTTACCATAATGGCGACATCGTGAGCCACTTCCTGCTCCGTGCGCTCTAAAATGATGGACTTTGCCTCTTCACGAGTTAAGCCTGAGATGCGTTCCAGCTCAGCTTGTTGTTCTTTAACCATCTCGTCCACTTTGCTTTCCATCTCTTCAATATGCTGTTGTCTTTTGCTAAGAGAATCGTCCCTCTTTTCTAAAAGTGCTTCACGTTTATCTAACGTTTCATCTTTGCGATCAAGGTTCTCTTCTTTTTGCATTAAACGATTTTCTTGTTTTTGCAGTTCATTTCTTCGATCACGAATTTCACTTTCCGCATCTGTGCGAAGCTTGTGAATTTCATCCTTCGCTTCAAGCAGAGCTTCTTTCTTAGTAGCCTCTGCCTCCCGCTTTGCGTCTTCTAAAATCTGCTCAGCAGCATCTTTAGCTCCTGCGATTTTAGCTTCTGCAATGGATTTGCGAACAAAATAGCCAACAAAAGCACCGACGATTAGGCCAAGCAAAATGGAGATGATTGCTGTTAAAAGATCCATCATTTCACCTCCTCTTGCTATGAACTTGTTTGTGTTACGTTTTTTAAAGTGTCGGCATGTACATTGTCCAATTCAATATACAGCACTAAGGCTTTTAAACGTTTCAATCTTAAAAAAGCACTGGGCTTCCCTATCGGCGGCAAGCATAAATTTGCCACTCCCATAAACGCATGGCGTTCAAGAGCGATTAGCTTATGAGCTGAAGCCGATGGAGCCTGGAGCCAGACATAAGCCTAACTCAAAAAATAATTCCTTACATATAAAATGTAAAATATACATGTTTAATTGTAAAGCTGTGGAATTTTATTGTCAAGGGGTTGTCCCAAGGGCTTTTCTTAATATTTTGACTGGTTTGAACTCTTGATCTTTGCAGGAATCGTGTTTATAAAAAATGTGCTGATGAACTTGCCTGCTGATTTCCACTCAAGAAGCTGAGTGAATCACGCGGCGACCAGGAAGTTCCTCGGTGCAAGTCGCAGCCAGCGAGGTCTCGCCTTGACTCGTTCCTCCCGCTGGAATCTCGTGCCTGCCGCTCCAATCAGCAGAGTGCAAAAGCAGCAGTGAGCCTTAACAAATTGATTAAAAAAAGCAAAGCCGTCCTTCGGTTGGCTTTGCTTTCATGTTTCTTATAATTATCTAATATAACGATGTAGATAACTTTGCGGAAGAGTTCTCTGCATCCAGCTTCCGCGCCTTGGCCCTCGGGTCATAAGCCAAATCACTTCAGGGTTTCCTGCGTAAATTCGACTTATGCCCGTCGGGGCTGGTCAAGGCATGTCCGCTTTTGATTTGCTATTATTAATCGATTAGCTCAAATTCTTCTTGTCCTTCGTCGCCGCTGATCACTTTTTCCTCATCAAGGCCATAATGCTCACGGATTTGCTTCTGAATAGTCAGGCGGATATCCGGGTTTTCCTTCAGGAATACCTTGGCATTTTCACGGCCCTGACCCAAACGCTCTTCATTGAACGAATACCAAGAACCGCTCTTTTGGACAATATCCAGTTCGGAACCGAGGTCAATGATCTCGCCCTCCTTGGAAATTCCTTCTCCATACATAATATCCACTTCAGCTACACGGAATGGAGGAGCCACCTTGTTTTTGACAACTTTGATCTTCGTCTTGTTTCCGACCATTTCATTGCCTTGCTTTAATGCTTCAGCACGGCGCACTTCAAGGCGTATAGTAGAATAGAATTTCAATGCACGTCCGCCAGGAGTGGTTTCAGGGTTTCCGAACATAACTCCTACTTTTTCACGGATCTGGTTAATAAAAATCGCAATTGTTTTAGACTTATTGATAGCACCTGATAGTTTGCGAAGCGCCTGGGACATTAAACGAGCCTGTAAGCCTACATGGGAATCGCCCATTTCACCTTCAATTTCAGCCTTAGGCACAAGGGCTGCAACAGAGTCAATTACAAGAATATCGATAGCACCGCTTCGTACAAGTGCTTCTGCAATTTCAAGGGCCTGCTCTCCTGTATCCGGCTGGGAAAGAAGAAGCTCATCGATATTTACACCAAGCTTTTGTGCATACACAGGGTCCAAAGCATGCTCAGCATCGATGAACGCCGCTTGTCCGCCGCCAGCCTGAACCTCTGCAATAGCATGAAGGGCTACAGTTGTTTTACCTGAACTTTCAGGTCCGTAGATTTCAATAATACGGCCTCTTGGATAGCCGCCTACCCCAAGAGCTGCATCAAGTGCAAGAGACCCGCTTGGAATAGTAGAAACCTTACGATCAGTTTGTTCTCCGAGCTTCATGATAGAACCTTTACCAAATTGCTTTTCTATTTGTTTTAACGCCATTTCAAGGGCTGCTTGACGATCACTCACTAATAGTTCCTCCTTTTATATAGACGAATCTATCTATTCCTTAGATTCGTTTGTCTCATCTCAAAACCTATCTCTACTATAAACCTTTTCAAACCATTTGTCGAGCAAAAAGTCGAACATCCATTCGATTTTTTTGAGGCGCCTTTCCCGCCTGAAAACAGCAAAATCTTTTAGAGAAAATGGAATTTTGGAATGCAAAACAAAGCCGAATATAACATTTTCTTAAGAAATCTGTCTATTTTTTTATTGGCTTTGTTAAATTGCCAGCTGGGTCTCCCTTTTGGCTCACTTCTCCCGCAGATCGTTGAATAAACATCCGTGAATAAACACCGCTCGAAGAAAACCCAAATGCATTTTCGAGGATGTCACACCTTCCGATCCAGTCAACAACGGCCGCTAAACCGAGCTTTTCATAAAAAAATCAGAACGCCTTCTCAGGCACTCTGATCTTCGTTTAAAGCTTTTATGAGAAAATGGCAGCCATATTTTACGGTCCGGACTCTGTTAGCCGCTCTTGAACCGCCCAAGTTCAGCTTTTCCGTCTGGACAGGCTTGCCTTTTATCCAAATTCCAACATAAACCGTTCCGACAGGTTTTCCTTCCAGTTCATCAGGTCCCGCTACACCAGTAAAACTGATGCCGATATCAGCGTTTGTCATACTGGCAACATTTTCAGCAAGCTCTGCAGCACATTGGGCGCTGACAACTCCATCCTTTTCAATGGTTTCTTTGCGAACTTTCAAAACCTCTGCCTTCACTTCGTTTGTATAGCAGACAACTCCGCCCTTCAGAAGGCCGCCGGCACCTGGAATCGATGTAAACTCCTGCTGGAACATGCCTCCTGTCAAGCTTTCCGCAGCGGAAATGGTCATATTTTTTTCCTTGATTAACTTGGTAAGTTCGTACATAAGGGAAGTATCATCGTACCCATAGAAGAATTCGCCAACACGTTTCATGATTTTCGCTTCCGCCTCATCAATAAGTATCATGGCAGTTTCCGCCTGGCTGTGTTTGGCCGTCAGCCTGAGGGTGACTTCCCCATCGCCTGCAAGCGGAGCAATTGTAGGATTGCTTTGTGCATCAATAATATCCTCAATCTCCGTTTCCAGCATCGCTTCTCCAATGCCAAAAAACCTTAGTACACGGGAGATGATTACATCATCCGTTTCGAGCTTGGATTGGAGGGCAGGATATGCATGTTTCAGGAACATGGGCTCCATTTCTTTTGGTGGCCCCGGCAGAAGCATATACACATGCCTGCCCGAATCAGAGATCATTCCCGGTGCCATCCCATGTTCATTTGGAAGAACCTGGGCATCTTCCAAAACAAGCGCCTGTTTTTTATTGTTTTCAGTCATTTCCCGGTTCGTACGTTCAAAATAAAGCTGTATGGACTCAAGGGCCTGCTCGTCCATAACGAGTTCTTTGCCGAGGTGACGGGCAATCGTTTCCTTTGTTAAATCATCCTTAGTCGGACCAAGGCCGCCTGTAAAAATGACCAGATTTGAACGTTCCTCAGCGATTTTAATCACTGACTTAAGGCGCTCAGGATTATCTCCAACTACTGTATGATAAAAAACATTGATGCCCAAATCAGCCAGCTGCCGGGAAAGAAAGCGGGCATTTGTATTTACAATTTGCCCAAGCAAAAGCTCAGACCCGACAGCGATAATTTCTGCGTTCATTCAAAAGCCCCCTTCAGGCTATTTATTTTGAGTTAATAAAGGCCTGTTTGTTTTTTGCGAAATAGTCCCATCCGGACCAGATTGTAAAGAACATAGCCACCCAAAGCGCAATATCATCAAACGGAATCGAAACCATTTCAAAGATTATATTATGTAAAAGCAATGCAGAAATGGCCACGATCTGAGCCCATGTTTTGATTTTGCCCAGTTGGTTTGCAGCGACTACTTCTCCTTCCCCCGCCAGTACAAGCCTTAAACCTGTCACGGCAAATTCCCTGCTTATAATGATGATGACAATCCATGAGGGAGCAAGCCCTAGTTCAACCAGTACAATCAAGGCTGCAGAAACAAGGAGTTTATCTGCAAGCGGGTCAAGGAATTTCCCCAAGTTGGTAACAAGATTGTATTTTCGGGCATAATAGCCGTCAACCCAGTCGGTAACGGAAGCTACAATAAAGATAAGCGCACCGATAAGATGGGTTACAGGCATTTCAGCCCCAAGCAGTACTACTTCTCCCCATGAAAAAGGTACAAGCATCACTAGTAAAAAAATCGGTATCAGCATGATACGTGAAACAGTAATTTTATTTGGCAGATTCATGATTTACCTCCGTGTATATAAGCCTCTCAAAAGGCCTTTTAAGGTTAATTTTTACATTAAAAGCGAAAATAGTCATCTAATTAAGATGACTATTCGGTCTTCGGCGCATACCGGATGGTTATATCCTGCCGGACTGATTGAGAAGGCGGCACCTGATACTCAATTTTTTCCCCGTTTACGTAGAGTTCCGTTTGTGTAGAATTACCCACTACAATGGAAGCTTCAGTCTCTTTTGAAAAATCGACTTTCTCGCTTTTTTTGCCCGCTGTAGTCAGCATTCCCTGGAAGAAGGAATATCCTTTTCCGTTCTGGATATTTACCCAGGTCTCTCCGCTAGAAACGACTTCTAATTCAAACTTTTCCGCATTTTTCAATTCGTAAACCGTATTTTTGCCGCTTGATTGCACCACTGCAATTTCCTGCTTCGCTTCTTCTTTTTGTTCCTCAGCATTTTCATCAGCAGACCCATTTTCACCAGAAGACTCATCCTGACTGCCAGCTGACTCATCCTTGCCATCTTCCTCAGCATCTTTTCCTTCAGATAGACCTTCAGACTCTTCAATCACCGTTTGCCCTTCTGTAAGGTCTGCAGGCTTCTCAGCATCCTCAGTTTGATCCTTGGCTCCAAGGAAATTATAAAGGACTGCAATGAGGCCAATAATAAAGACACCAATAAGAATCTTTGGCAGGATATCAAAGACCTTTGAGGTCCTGCCTGAAAGGTCTTTCCTTGATTGGACACGTGAAAGCTTCTCGGGTATATCATCGTTCACGGTTGTTGGAATATCATTTTTATATTGCTCAAATATCTCTTCAGGTTCTATCCCAACTGCCTCGGCATATTGCTTGATAAATGCCCTGATATAAAACTTGCCGGGCATCATGCTATAGTCGCCCTCTTCGATTCCAATTAAATAGCGTTTTTGTATTTTAGTGACCTTTTGAAGGTCATCCAGGCTCATGTCTTTTGCCAGACGTGCTTCTTTTAACCGATTACCTAATTCTGTCAATTTGCAACACCTTCCAACTTACTAAAAATCAAAGCCTCCAAAATCAGATTCAGAGAACATGTTGTTTTTCTCCACTATGTCATACTTAATCTCTTCATCAGGATCGTGGCGGAGTTCAATTATATAATCGAAATCATTAAGGGAGTATTCAGTGTTTTGTACGAATATATCCGGATGCTCTACTACCTTTACTGCAGGAAGGCGCATAATTTCACGGACCAGCTGCCAGTGCCTTTCGTTTGCGCGTCTGGTTGAGACAATTCCGTCTATTATGAACAAATTGTTTTCATTATATTCATCCTCAATCAGCTGGTTGCGGATCGTTTGCTTCAATAGAGTGGATGAAACAAATAGCCAGCGCTTGTTCGCACAAACACTTGAGGCAACGATCGATTCTGTTTTGCCAACCCTTGGCATTCCCCTTATGCCAATTAGTTTGTGCCCTTCCTGTTTAAATAATTCCGCCATGAAGTCTACCAAAAGGCCAAGCTCGTCCCTGACAAATCTGAACGTTTTTTTATCATCGGCATCTCTCTGTATATACCTTCCGTGGCGTACAGCAAGACGGTCTCTCAGTTTTGGTTCGCGAAGCTTGATCACCTTAATGGTATCCATTGTATTGAGGATCGACTTTAGCCGCTCAATTTGTTCGTGGTCCTTCGCCAGGATAAGCAATCCCCTGCGCCCTTCATCTACACCATTTATGGTTACGATATTGATTGAAAGCATCCCGAGCAGGGAAGAAATATCACCAAGCAAACCGGGACGATTCTTTTGAATTTCATATTCCAAATACCATTCTGTTTTTTCTTCCACCAGAAAAACCTCCTCCGGCATAATTGCGCCTTATGCGCCTTTTTTATATGTATGGCTATCATAATTCTGCCTGTTAATTCATATCAAACTGATAAGTTCGCTCGCTGATTTTTGCAGGCGGTCCTTTAGCCTACTCGCTGCTTACGAGCCTGTAGGTTCCTTTGACTTGCTTGTCCCGCAGGAGTTTGAAAGGGCGTCCTCAAATTGACATCGATTCGAAGAAATGCATTTTCAAAAATCTCTTGCCAATAGCTTTAATAAATGCCCAGATACCAATCATGCGCTTTAAAACTATAATGTAAAATTTTATGAAGCATATCCTAAATTTTCATCTAGGTTCTATAATATATGATTTTTTATCAAGATGAAAGAAAAAACCCGTATAGTTGAAAGGAAATCTTTTATGGGGTAAAAAACAAAAAAGAGAGGTTGCCCTCTCTTTTCGTTCAGTGCTATTTAAATTCTTAGTGGGTGCCGTCGTTTTGGACAAGCTTTACCATCATATTGGCAATGGCATGCTGCTCTTCAGGAGTAGCAACAGACCAAAGATCAGCAAGGATTTTCTCCTGGTCATTCTTCGGCTCCACTTGTTTGGCTAAATAATCGCCAATTTGGTAAGCAAGATCATTAACGGTATTCTTGTTCATTCCCTGTGCCTCTCCCTGATGCAGACGATCTCCAAGGAAGTCTTTCCACTGCTGCCAGTTATCTAGTACAGACATAATTATTGCCTCCTTTAAATGTTGTACAATTATATTGTGCTTAGGAGCCAAATAAAATATGCATGAACAAGTAACCCGCAGCCAAAAAAATGTGTCACTTCTTTGAACAAAAGTACCAGGTACCTATACCAGTTAGCCAAAGTGGTATAGGTACCTGGTACTTTTTTACGTATACCATCCCCCATTGACTGCGAGAACCTGGCCAGTGATGTAGGAGGCTTTGGCTGATAAGAGGAAGGAAATTGAGTTGGCGACATCCTCCGGAAGGGCCAGCCTGCCCATGGGAATATCGCTTTTCACTGCCTCAAGTTCTTCTTCGGTGAAGTCATTGAGCATAGCAGTCTGGACGGCACCTGGGGCAACGGCATTAACTCTGACGCCATTCAGTGCCACTTCCTTGCTCAAAGCTTTGACAAAGGCAATTTGAGCCCCCTTTGCCGTTGAATAGGCTACTTCACATGCTGCACCCGTTTGTCCCCATATGGATGAAACCACCACAATATTTCCACTTTTTTTTGTAAGGAGTTTTGGCAGCAGTTCTTTTGTAAGCAGGAGTGGTGATGTAACATGCAAATTCATCAGATTTTCTGTTTCAGTTTCAGTGAGCTCCGTCAGCAGTCCATACTGGGAAGACCCGCTGTTATGTACAATGGCATCTAGTGAGAAGATGCTTTGAGCAACCTTTTTATAACTAGCTTTGGCCGATAAATCTGCCTGTATTGGCATATATTCGCCGCCATATAGCTGCAATCGGTCCATTAGCTTATTGATCGCCCGCTGGTTTTGATTGTAGTGAAGATACAGCGAATACCCTTCTTCAGCAAGTTTCAGGCTAATTGCTTGGCCGATTCCTCCGCTTGCTCCCGTAATTAATACAAATTTACTCATTTTACTCACTCCATCTTGTCTCTGTAAAAAAGCAGAAAGCGCCAGTGATCGGCGCTCTGCAATGATATTGATATTACCTATTTCTTTGGCACAACCTGGCACACCGTAAAGCGGTCTTCACTTATTAAGTCGCCGGCTGCCTTTTCCACATCATCAAGGGTAATGCTTTCAAGTGTTGGCACAACATCAAACAGGTCCATTTCGTTAAAAGCATACCGTGTAAATTGGTTGGCGATATATTCAGGCGAATTAACCGCTCGAAGAAATGCACCAATCTTCTTCTTCTTCGTCCGATCCAGCGTTTCTTGAGAGATAGTCCCTTTACCTTTAGCTTCCAAGAGCATTTTTTGCAGCACTTCCGCCAGGCGATCAGGATCATTCGTATCTCCTCCAACCATGGCAAAACCGAAGCCTTGCTCCTGAGTGTAATCATAGGAGAAGGTATCATCTATCAATCCTTCGTTATATAGAGAACTATAGTGGTCAGAGCTTTTGCCGAATAAGATGTCCAGCAAAACATTTACACTTAGTTCGTTCTTCAGCATTCCCTTGCCTGTTTGATTCACGTTTTGGCTTTTCACACCGACAAGGCATTTGGATGTCTGGACATTCATTTCCAGAACTTTCTTCTTCTCAGCGGCTTCCATCGGTTCTGCTTCAAATTTGCGTTTAATCTCAGGCTGTTCTTTATAATCCTTCTTGCTCTGGTTTTCTCTCACCAAATTCATGGTTTGATCCGGATCTACAGAGCCAACTATGAACAAGAGCATGTTGCTTGGATGATAAAACGTTTCATAGCACTCATACAGCATATCCTTTGTAATATGGGAGATTGATTCAACTGTGCCTGCGATATCGATTTTTACCGGATGATTTTTATACATATTGTCAATTAAGCCAAAGTATAAGCGCCAATCGGGATTATCATCATACATAGTGATTTCCTGGCCGATAATGCCTTTTTCCTTCTCCACAGTCTTTTCTGTAAAATAAGGTTCCTGGACAAAATTAAGTAAGGTCTCCAGATTCTGTTCTACATTAGACGTACTGGAGAATAAATAGGCAGTTCGTGTAAAAGAGGTAAAGGCGTTGGCAGATGCACCTTGCTTGCTGAACTGCTGGAATACGTCTCCATCTTCCTTTTCAAAAAGCTTATGCTCCAAAAAGTGTGCGATGCCATCAGGAACCTTTACTAATTCGTCTTTGCCCGGCGGCAAGAAATGGTTGTCGATTGAGCCATATTTTGTTGTAAATGTTGCATATGTTTTGTTGAATCCCTTTTTAGGCAGAATGTACACATCCAGGCCATTTCCCAGTTTTTCATAGTACATTTCTTCCTGCAGCTGATCAAAAGTGATTTTTTCCATTACTTGGCCGCCTCCTTTCCAGTTAGGAAATATACTGTATCTAAGCTGACCTTCTTGGCAACTTCAGAAATCTCTTCATTTGTTACCTTATCCATTTCTTCCATCCAGGTTTGAAGTGTAATGTCTTTTCCGGATACAACATTATGGTAAAGCACCTCAACAATTCCACGTGCCGTATCCACCGTTTCCAGAAGCTGATTTTTAATAACCGCTTTCGTCTGCTCCATTTCCTGATCAGTAAAGTCTCCGTTTTTCATTGCTTCCAATTGTTCCTTGATAATCGTAACAGCCTGGTCATAATTGCTGTTATCGATTCCGGACATCACCATCATTAATCCTTTATGGCTTTCCAGACGGCTCGCTACATAATAAGCAAGACTTGCTTTCTCGCGGACATTCAAGAAAAGCTTGGAATGTGAAAAACCGCCGAAAATTCCGTTAAAAACCTGCAGAGCGTAATAATCAGGGTCACCATACACCACATTTGTACGGTAGCCAATATTTAATTTACCTTGTTTTACATCCTGTTCTTCCCTGACTTCATTTACTCGCTCCATGCCAATGTCTGTTCCAGATTGCGAAGTCTGCGGTGTTCTTTCTTCAAAGGACAAAAGTTCTCCCGCAAACGATTCTGCATCCTCTTCATTAACGTCACCTATGACATACAAATCAAGCTCATCCTGCGAAAGTGCATTTTGATAATATTGATAAAGGCTTTCTGGAGTGATTTGATCAACATCCTCCTTTTCCCCATGGACATGCAATGAATAGGGTTCATCCTTGCACATTTCCTGGACGAGGCGGAAATTAGAATAACGCATTTTATCATCATATACGGATTGAATTCGCTGTTTTAAAGTCCTTTTCTCCTTTTCGACTGTTTCCTGGTCAAAGGCGTTCCCCTGTACATTTGGCTTGGTCACGATCTCCGATAAAAATTGAAAAGCCTTTTTTAATAAAGGGGTATTATCAGAAAGAAATTTTTCATTGGCAATTTCAACTGAAATTGTGATCACATGATATTCCCCTTTTTTAGCCAAATCTACAAAAAGGGTTGCTCCATACAATTCATCAAGGTAGGAACGCAGTTTTCCAGTGGTAGGGTAGGCGGCGCTGTTGCTTTGCAGGACATGCGGCAATAGCGACCTTAGCGTTACCGTCTCCTTACTGAGGGGAGCTTTCATCTTCCAGACTAAGGTATTGGTCTTATATTTTTCCGTTTTTACAACATGCAGTTTATAGCCGTTCATTGTTTTAACCGATTCAGAAATTACATCCATTTGGTTTCCTCCTGTCGAGATATTGAAGAGTCCATAGCCGTTGCTACTTTTGTGAATCAAGTACGTCCCCTATCACTATGTAAACACTTTGATGCTAATTTCTATAATCTCCTTTGTTTTAAATCATATTCTTACTATAACTTGCCCTATTTCTCTATTTCAAGTTATTGGCTAAGCTGGAAGGGTTTATTAGAAGAACAAAGCGGCTGGCAGTGAGCATTTTAGCTGGCCTAATTGAATTTCTCTATCTTCACATCAGCTTCCCGAATTAGAAGGGGGCCAATTAAACAACCTTTAACAATGGCAAAAACTAAAATAAAAGCTCTTTCCCCATAGAGGGTTGTTGTTTAGGTATTCTGCCCGTTGGTTTCCGCTACGGGAACTTCTTTTCCGCTGAGAGCGATGGGAGCCCTTCTCGGCTTCGCCTATGGGATCCTATATTTCCCTATCACCCCGCAGGACTTGAATAAACATCCTTGAAAAACACACCACACGAAGAAAATGCGGATGCATTTTTGAGGATCAAGTGCTCTCGCTGCCATAAACTCACCAGGTTAAAAAAATTGGCCTTCAAAAGCAACCTTTTTACGTAACCAGCCAAAATAAAAAACCCCTTCTCAAAGGGGTCTAGTTTCCTGAGGCAGCCGCTCTTATAAAGGTATGATTTTTCATGCATTTCCCGCATTCAAAATGAACCTGATTCTTCCCGCTGTTTTTCGCTTGATATAATAGCTGGTCAGCTACTTCAAGACTCTCGTTTATCTTTCTTCCTGCAGCATGGTGTGAAACGCCAAAGCTCATTGTAATAGGTATATTTGCAGCAGTGAATTGCTTTTCATTGAGCGATTTGTATATAGAGTTTAAAAAGGGTTCTACTTTGCTTTCATCCCAATCAGGCATCAAAAAGGCAAATTCTTCGCCGCCATATCTAAAAGCTTGTCCGCCATACTTATTTGCCGCCTCAGTAAAAATACCTCCTAGCTCTTTTAATACCTCATCTCCAGTCAAATGGCCATATTCATCGTTAATTGGCTTAAAATGATCAATATCACCCATAATGATAAAGAATGGCCTTTCTGTTTGGGATAGTTTTTTCATTTGCTCCTGGAAATAGCGGTGGTTATAAAGATCTGTCAGGTAATCTCTTACAAGCAGTTCATGGTAAATTTCCTTCTGCCGGCGATGCTGCCTTTCCCTTAAAATAATCAGGGATCCAAACAATCCAATAATCCAAATAAACATGATATTTAACAGAAAAACTAAAATGGAATAATCGGTTGCAGGCGATCCGCTAAGCATCACCGCAGTATATCCTGCAGTTAAAGATATAGAGGAAAGGATCGCTCCCTTTGTTCGCCAATAAATGGTAGCATGCATGACGATTAAGAATGAAATTGGCAGCAATGGACTAAAAGCCCCGCCTGATAAAATAATTAACCAAAAGAAAGCAATATAATCAAAAGCAATACCTGCTTTTGTAATAATCGAAAAGGCTTTTTGATTCGTATTCATTTTATGCAGGGCAATTTGTGCTGCGGTCATATAAATAAGCCCGAATGAAAGGAGAATTGGAAAGGACTTTTCATTCCATTGCAGGGTATCGGACAATGCAGGCAAATAAAATAAAAAGATTGCAGCAATTAAAAAGACCCAGCGCAAATAGGAAAATATTTTTTCTGTTTCATAATCATCCAAGTACAGAGAAAAACGCATAGTCAGACCTCTAATCTCTATTTCTAATTAACAAAATATTATCACATTTAAGACTGACAGACACATAATATAATCAGACAAGATTCGCCAAACATAAAATCAAGCCCCATTTCATAAGAAATGAGGCTCTGATGCTTAGCGTTTCCCTTTTATATAAGGCGTTCCGGAAGCCTTTGGTGCATCGGCACGTCCAATGAAGCCCGTTAAGGCCAAGATTGTTAGTACATATGGTGCGATAAGAAGATACACATTTGGTATATTCTCAAGGAATGGCAAGCTTGAACCAATGATACTTAAGCTTTGCGCAAATCCGAAGAACAATGCCGCACCCATAACACCCAGCGGATGCCATTTACCGAAAATCAATGCCGCCAAAGCCATAAAGCCCTGTCCGCTGATTGTAGCATGACCGAAGTCTGATGATATGGATTGCGCGTATATTCCACCGCCGATCCCTGCAAGGGCACCGGATAACAGAACACCGATGTAGCGCATTCTAGTAACATTAATACCCATCGTATCTGCAGCCATTGGATGCTCACCCACAGCACGCAATCTTAATCCAAATGGTGTTTTAAACATCACAAACCACGCAAGGAATGCCACAGCAATCGCTACAAAAGATGTGTAGTAAGTGTTTGAGAATAGAAGCTTGCCGATAACCGGTATGTCACTTAAAAACGGAATATCGACTTTACTGAAACCTTTTTGAATAATATCTGTCTGGCCTTTTCCATAAATGAATTTAACCAGAAACAGCGCAGCTCCAATCGCGAGCAGGTTTATGGCAACACCTGATACTACCTGGTCGGCCCTGAATGTAATGGACGCAACCGCGTGCAAAATGGATAAAAGAGCGCCGACTACCATGGCTGCAAGAAGGGCAATCCAAGGTGTCCAATTTCCAAGTACGTCTACAAATGTAAGGTTAAAAACAATCGCCGTGAAAGCTCCAATAACCATTAAGCCTTCCAAACCGATATTTACGACTCCAGAGCTTTCGGAAAAGTTTCCGCCTAGTCCAGTGAAAATAAGCGGGGCTGCCCAAAGCAACGTTGAGGGAATGACAATTAATAAAATCTCCATGAAGCCCACTTACTTCACCCCCTTTTTGCTGATACGGTCAATAAAGATGCGAATCATGTAGCTTGCTGCTACAAAGAACACGATAAGTGCAATAATAATATCTACTAATTCGTTTGGAACTCCTGCTTCAAGCGGCATATTTAATGCCCCTACCTTCAAGCTTCCAAACAGCAATGCTGCAAATATGATTCCGATCGGCCCATTTCCGCCAAGAAGGGCAACTGCGATCCCGTCAAAGCCTACGCCGGTAAAACCGCCTTTAATGGCTGCATAACCGAATGTCCCCAAACCTTCCATAGCTCCTGCCAAACCTGCAAAAGCGCCAGATATAACCATGGATAGAATAATGTTTTTGCTTACATTCATACCTGCATATTCAGAAGCGTGCTGGTTAAATCCAACAGCTCTCAGTTCGTAGCCCTTTGAAGTCTTTTCCAACAGGAACCACATGAAAAATACGCATGCCAAAGCAATCAAAATTCCCCAGTGGAGACGAGAATAATCTGTTAGTCCTTCGAGAAAGACAGAACGCAATGTAGAGGATTCTGCTATCATTTCTGTACGGTCACTCTTTTCTGAAAGGACAGTACGGATAATGTAGTTTGTCACATGCAAAGCCACATAGTTCATCATGATGGTAACAATTACTTCATGAACCTTGAACTTTGCTTTCAATAAGCCAGGAATAAATGCCCATAAAGCTCCAGCAGCCGCTGCTGCTATTACTGCCAGAGGAAGATGGATGACCTTTGGAAGATCAAATGCTACCCCAACCCAAACTGAGGCAAGCCAGCCAACGATCAGCTGTCCTTCTACCCCGATATTAAATAAGCCTGTCCGGAAAGCAAATGCAACTGCTAATCCGGCTAAAATATAAGGAGTAACCTGCCTTACAACTTCACCAGTATAGTAGATTTCTCCAAAAGCACCGTTCCAAAGGGCAGTAAATGCTGCTCCGGCATTATACCCTGTTGCAATCATGATGATAGTGCCGACGAGTACACCGAGCAGAACGGCCACTAGAGGTACGATTATATTTTTCATGCGATTAGACATGGTTTTCGCCACCCGCTTCCTTCCGTTTAGAACCGGCCATCAATAAACCTAATTCTTGTTCAGTTGTTTCTTTCGGGTTTACTACTGCTACAATTTCACCCTCGTATATAACAGCAATTCTGTCGCTGACATTCATAATCTCATCGAGCTCAAACGATATGAGCAGGACTGCCTTCCCATGGTCACGCTGTTCAATCAGGCGTTTATGGATATATTCAATTGCACCAACGTCCAATCCGCGTGTCGGCTGTGCAGCGATAAGCAAATCCGGGTTACGGTCAATTTCCCGCCCAATGATCGCCTTTTGCTGGTTACCGCCCGAAAGCGCCCTTGCAAGCGTAAATTCACTAGGTGTTCTCACATCAAACTCCTTAATAAGAGTCTTCGCTTTGCTGTAAATTTCTTTAAAATTAAGGACTCCGCCTTTTGAAAAAGGAGATTTGTAATAGGTTTGGAGCACCATGTTTTCTCCAATCGGAAAATCCAGGACAAGTCCGTGCTTATGGCGGTCCTGAGGAATATGGGCCACTCCTGTCTCCGTTACTTTTCTTGGAGGCATATTGATAATTTCTTTGCCATTTAGCTTGATTGAACCGCTTTCAGACTTTCTCAAACCTGTGATGGCTTCAATTAATTCCGTCTGTCCGTTGCCATCAACGCCGGCAATCCCGACAATTTCCCCTGCTCTTACATGTAAGTTTAGATTCTTGATGACTCCAAGACCGCGTGAATCTTTCACTTTCAGATCCTTTACTTCGAGTACATCCTGCTCCGGCTTAGATTCTGTTTTGTCCGTTTTAAATGTTACTTCCCGTCCTACCATCAAGCTGGCAAGTTCATTGGGATTTGTCTCACTTACATTAACAGTCCCGATGCCAACACCTTTACGGATAACGGTTACGCGGTCACAGACCTCCATAATTTCCTTTAATTTGTGTGTAATAAGGATAATGGACTTTCCTTCTTTAATTAAGGTTTTCATTATCTGGATAAGTTCCTTGATTTCCTGAGGTGTTAAAACAGCTGTAGGCTCATCAAAAATAAGAATTTCTGCTCCGCGGTATAAGGTCTTTAGAATCTCTACCCTCTGCTGCATCCCAACGGATATATCCGAAATTTTCGCTTGGGGATCTACAGCCAGACCGTATCTCTCAGAAATTTCTCTTACTTCTTTTTCGGCCTTTTTTATATCAATTTTCCCGCTTTTAGTTGTTTCTTTTCCGAGAATGATATTTTCAGTTACAGTAAAGCGGTCCACTAACATAAAATGCTGGTGAACCATCCCGATGCCCATGTCATTGGCCACATTCGGATCTGTAATGCGCACCGGTTTGCCTTTCACCTTTATCTCACCTTTTTCAGGCTGGTATAAGCCGAATAGGACATTCATAAGTGTTGATTTGCCCGCACCGTTTTCTCCAAGCAATGCATGGATTTCACCTGGTTTCAGCTGAAGCGTGATATTGTCATTTGCCACAATCCCAGGGAACTCTTTGCGAATGTTGAGCATTTCAATAACATATTCCATTTGTTTCACTCCTTGCTCAAAATAAAAGGAAATCATTAGTAGTAAGAGGTCAGACCTCGGAAATTCCTAGAAAAACCTGGCTGGAACGCCAAGCTTCTCTTTGTTAATAAGTGAATGATGTAGGAAATAATAGCATTAAAACTCTAAGTGAAAAGCAGAAGCTTTTCTGCTTTTCAATTAAACTTTTAATCATTTAAAAAAGGAATAAGAGGCCGCAGTGCAACCTGCCTATTCCTTCTTGATAGAATCAAAATATTAATATCGCTTCGGTAGGATGCCCAGCTCCAGCGCCATCGGCTAAACCTCTTAAGCCGATCACTTCTGAAGGCTAAAGACCGCCTCCCGCTTTTCTAATTATTGAGCTGAGAAAGAAGCTAATTCATCTTTAGAAGATGGAACAGTGATATCACCATTCTTAATCTTTTCCTTCCATTCTTGAACAGCCGTTTCAATGTCAGCTTTAGCAGGAACTTCTTCGTTGATTGGAGCAAGGCCTACGCCATCTTCAGCCAATCCGTAAGTCGTTGTTTCTCCGCCAGGGAAGTTGCCTTCCTGAGCTTTTGTAGAAAGGTCCTTAACTGCATTATCAACGCGCTTAAGAGCAGAAGTGATGATTACATTGTGCTCTTTGCCATCGATTTCAACTACACCTTCAGCAGTCTGGTCAGAGTCAACACCAATTGCCCAGATTTCTCTTGCTGGGTCTTTCTTCTTAAGGTCACGAGCTTCTTTGAATAGACCGTTACCAGTTCCGCCAGCTGCGTGGAAAATCACGTCAACGCCAGAAGAGTACATTTTAGAAGCGATTGTTTGGCCAAGTTCAGCCTTATCAAATGCACCAGCATATTGAACTTCAACTTTAATATCAGGGTTTACCGCTTGAACACCAGCAAGGAATCCAGATTCAAAACGTTCGATAACTGGAATTTCCATACCGCCGATGAAACCAATTTTGTTAGCTGTAGTAGCCTTTGCTGCAGCTACACCCGCAAGGAAAGCAGCTTCTTGCTCTTTAAACATGATGCTTGCTACGTTTGGCTGATCAACAACAGCATCAACGATACCAAAATGAGAATCCTTTTGCTGCTGTGCGATTTCATTGATTGCACCTTCCATCAAGAAACCAATACCGAATACAAGATTAAAGTCTTGGCGTGCTAGAGTATTTAGGTTAGTAGAGTAGTCAGCGTCTGACTGTGATTGAAGGTAATCAAAACCGCCTTTACCTTTTTCAAGTCCATTTTCTTCACCAAATGCCTTTAAACCTTCCCAAGCAGATTGGTTAAATGATTTATCATCTACGCCGCCAACATCCGTTACCATTGCTACAGAGAATGCTTTCTCTTTTTCGT
This sequence comes from Bacillus sp. ISL-47, assembly GCF_018613175.1. Taxonomy (NCBI): domain Bacteria; kingdom Bacillati; phylum Bacillota; class Bacilli; order Caryophanales; family Bacillaceae; genus Bacillus; species Bacillus sp. ISL-47. The sequence continues at coordinate 19,859 of NZ_JAGGQS010000068.1, forward strand.
CTCCGCCAGCAGCTCCTCCGCCGTTTTCTTCGCTTTTGCCACATGCACCCAATAATGTTCCAGCTGCAAGTACTAAAGATAGCGCCAATCCAAATTTACGCTTTTTCAAGGTTGGTACCCCCTAAGAAATTGTTTTTTTACATTAGCGGAATGAATGATTGCGTTTTCATACTCCCCAAAAAATTTATATCCGTTTTCTGAGCACATGGAAACTGAACTTATCAGCTCTGAAGTAATTAACCGAATAAAGAATTGGTGTATCTGCTTCATCGAAGTGCATCTGCTTTAGAACAAGCAGCGCAGTCTCCGGATCACATTCAAGGATAGGTGAAATCTTCTCATGATAGCCAATCGGCTCGATTTGGGCAACTGCGTATGTGATTTTCCGGTTTGCTTCCTCTTCAAGCATGTTGAAGATGGATTCTTGTTCATGCGAGAATGTATCTGGAAGGATATTCTCCGGAACCTTATCCACGCAATAAACTACCGGCTCGCCATTTGCAGTTCTTACCCTCTCAATCACGGCAATTTCCTGATCCAAGGAACATGAAAAGCGGCGGATATCATCTTCAGTCGGCCCCATTGTCACTGAGCTTAGGAAAATAGTTCCTGGCTTCATGCCTGCCTGTAAAATCATATTCGTAACACTATTAAGCTGTTCGATACCTGATGTAAACAGCGGCTTTGCATTTACAAAGGTCCCCACCCCATGGCGGCGAATAATCACATTTTCTTCTTCAAGAATACGCAACGCCTCCCGGAGTGTAGCTCTGCTAACACCAAGTTGTTTGGCAAGATCAAATTCTGATGGGAGTTTCTCTTTTTCTTTATAAACTCCATCTTCAATGTCTTGCTTTAATCGATCGATGACTTGCAAATATAAATGCCGGTTATCTGACTTAATAGACATGCAGGGTTCCTCCAACCTAAGTTCTCAAGACATCAGACCTCTGATGTTCAATCATTCCTACTAATCGAAAATACTATAACACTTTTTACCCAATAAAGAAATAGAATTTCATGAATTTGTCGAAAAAAGGTGAAAAGAAAAATATTGTTGCATTTCCCTTATGTATCAATTGTTCTTTTCTGGTATAATACTTTATTGAAAACGCTTGCATGGATTCTTTTTGGGAAATTAAGGTCAAATTTTACTCCTGAAAAAACAAGGAGTTTCCATGGGATGGAAGTACCATACCTCTGTCAATTTTTGAAAGCGTTTTTATTAGTATGACCTAATTTTTGTGCCGCTTTCTATTGTAGGACTTCCACTCGCCCAGAAACAATATTGCAAATAAAAAAATGGCCGTCCGAAGACTGGCCATTTTTAATTATGTTATTCTATTTTTTTAAGAGCTTGCTTCTTCAGAAGGCTTGCCTTGCAGAACTGCTCTAGGCTTGCTTCCTTCATAAGGGCCGACAATGCCTCTTGCTTCCATTTCATCAATCAGTCTTGCTGCCCTGGTATATCCAATCCTAAATCTCCTCTGAAGCATTGAAACAGAAGCTGTTTGCATTTCCAGAATAAGCTCAACCGCTTCGTCATACAAATCATCATCTACTTCTCCGGTTGCCTCAGGGATATCCTCTGGTATCATTTCTTCCTGGTATTGGGCTTTTTGCTGTCCAATGACAAATTCAACTATTTCTTCGACCTCTTCGTCTGATAAAAAGGCACCCTGTACGCGGACTGGCTTGGAGGCACCAACCGGCAGGAAGAGCATATCCCCTCTGCCCAAGAGCTTCTCAGCTCCGCCCATATCCAAAATAGTTCTTGAATCGGTCATAGAAGAAACAGCAAATGCGATCCTTGAAGGGATATTTGCTTTAATTACACCTGTGATGACGTCAACTGACGGACGCTGTGTCGCTATGATTAAATGGATGCCTGCTGCACGCGCCATTTGCGCAAGGCGAGTGATTGCGTCCTCCACATCTGATGAAGCAACCATCATTAAATCAGCAAGCTCGTCCACGATTACAACGATGTATGGAAGAAGCGGCTGCTGAGCTTCCTCTTCAGCATTATGCCTTTTCACATACTCATTGTAGCCTTCAATATTTCTTGTGCCGGTATGCGAGAAAAGCTCATACCGCCTCTCCATCTCACTGACAACCTTCTGCAGAGCCTGTGCCGCCTTCTTTGGATTTGTCACAACTGGCGCAAGCAAATGCGGCACGCCATTATACACATTTAACTCAACCATTTTAGGGTCAATCATCATTAATTTTACTTCATGCGGTTTTGCCCTCATCAGTATGCTTGTTATGATGCCATTGATACACACACTTTTACCGCTTCCCGTCGCACCGGCAACAAGCAAATGGGGCATTTTATTCAATTCAGCAAGTACAGCTTCACCGGTAATATCACGGCCAAGCCCAATCAGCAGCTTGGAGTCTGGCTTGTCATTTTGTTTGGATTCAATAACTTCCCTTAAAGAAACCATGGCTACTTCCGAGTTCGGCACCTCAATTCCGATTGCTGATTTTCCAGGAATAGGGGCTTCAATACGGATATCCTTAGCTGCAAGTGCAAGTGCCAAATCATCGTTAAGACTGACAATCTTGCTTACTTTTACGCCAACGTCAGGATGGACCTCATACTTCGTTACTGCTGGCCCTAAATGAACCTGTGTAACTCTAGCCTTTACACCAAAGCTTTGGAAAGTTCTCTCCAGCTTTGCTGCATTGGCATGTATCAGTTCATATTCACCGCTTTGATCCGTTTGCCTTGGCAATTTTAATAGCCTTATAGGGGGCAGTTCATAATCCTTATTCTCCACCTCCGTAAACGTAATCGGCGGTGCATTTTCCTCTGCAGGTTCTGAGTCTTCTGCAGGCTGGGGTTCGGTTGCCACCTGGTGTTCCTCCTGATAGGCCCTTTCAGCAAAACTTGAAATGATCGGCTCCGGAAGCGGTTCAGCAGCTGTCTCGGAGGAATTATTAATCGTAATAACGGTCTCTGGTTCTTCTTCAACCTGTGCTTGTGCCTGCTCCTCTTCTCTTTGTGCGCGCCTTTCTTCCCGTCTTTCTCTGCGGTTTTGCGTCCATTCCTTCATATCATTAACAAAAGCGGCCCATTGTTTTTTGCAGAAATTTATGATCACAGCCATCATTTTGCCTGCAGCATCTCCAAATGTTTTGCCTGTGATCAGGACAAATCCAATTATAATTAATAAAAAGGCAACGATCTTAGAGCCAGCTTCATCAAATAGATAATAGAAAAGGGCAAAAAGAATGGCTCCAATCATTCCACCGCCCAGATCAGTCGTGCTCGTTTCACCTCCAACTTCCATGCGGAACAATTCCCATGTATTTGCTATTACGCTCGGATCGTCAAACTTGCCGCCATTTGAAAGAAGCTGAAATAATGTAACATGGCTTAATAACAGCAAGGAGCTCATGATTAAATATATACCGATCAATTTTGTATGAAATAAAAAGGGAAGAGTCCTCTTCCACATAAGATAACCTGCAAAAATGACTAGCCCTATTAGGCTTAGCATGTACCATTCTCCCATAAAAAAACGAAAGAATAGAACGGTCGATTTTCCGACAGCGCCTAGCTTAGCCATTGATATAACCGCAAGCGCCAATAAGACGAGCGCAATTAATTCAAATTTCATTGTTCGTTTTAATGTTTCTTTTTTTCTGGATTGTCTTCTCTTTTTTTTGGCCATTTTATCACCTTATCAATTTTTCTTATTAACAGTATCATCCAAATTTAATTATGTAATCATTGCGGATTTACCAGCTATGAAAGAAGAAGCAGCCATTTTTTGGCTGCTTCTAAAGTTACTTTTATTATATCACAATGCTTCTTGAGAAGGTGATGATAAAAATATAAAAAGGTCTTATCAGGATAGCTGCGATAAAGTGATCATGGATCCCGGCGTGTATCTTTCATCCATATAGTGGGATGGGTCACTGCTCATTACCCGTAAGATTCGGCATTCCTGCCCTGCATTCATTTCTACAAGAAGCGGGATTCCTTCATAAGACACAATCTTCTGCTTGCCAAAATCATCATTCTCAGTTTGGTAAATCAGTTCCTGAGGCATCATTGTATACAAGATCATTGGACAATCACTTCTTCTTTTGGCTTATTCATATCAATTAATTCATTTAGCTTTGCGAGCGCTGGCCCTACACCGCCAACTTCATCAATCAAGCCATATTCAACTGCGTCCCTTCCAACAACATTTGTTCCTATGTCGCGTGTCAAGTTGCCTTTGTCAAACATGAGGTCTTTAAATTTCTGTTCAGATACATTCGAATGTTTAGTTACAAAATTAATAACCCTGTCCTGCATTTTATCCATATATTCAAAGGTTTGCGGAACCCCAATCACAAGGCCAGTCAGCCTGATTGGGTGGATGGTCATCGTAGCTGTTTCAGCTATGAATGAGTAATCACATGACACAGCAATAGGTACACCAATAGAATGGCCTCCCCCAAGAACAATGGAGACAGTTGGCTTGGATAATGAAGCAAGCATTTCGGAAATGGCCAGCCCTGCTTCCACATCTCCTCCAACAGTATTCAGAATGACAAGCAGTCCTTCAATTTTAGGATTTTGCTCAATCGCCACAATTTGAGGAATTAAATGCTCATATTTTGTGGTTTTATTTTGCGGCGGAAGCTGAAGGTGCCCCTCTATCTGCCCTACAATCGTTAAGCAATGGATTTTAGAATCCTGTGACAGCTGCGGGACATTCGTTTGGCCAAGCTGCTGGATTTTTTCCATAAGGCCTGACGGCTTATCTTCTTTAGGCTGTTCTTGCCCTTCTCCGCTCTCAGTACGGTTATTTTGTATATCGTTTTCCATCCTTATTTCTCCCTTCAAGCAATATATTGTTAGTATGAACTCTGGATAGTTTTTCATGCGTGATATTGTTTAAGGAAGATTTAAGGCTCAACGTCAAATG
>NZ_JAGGQS010000006.1:0-85751 GCF_018613175.1 Bacillus sp. ISL-47
CACAATTATATGGACTTTATCCTCCCTTATTAGAATTTAGAATAGGAATTCTGTTTTGGCGGAGAAATCTCCTGCTTTTTTACTTCATTTTTAGGCACCAAATGATTTATCAGTCACTTTACAGAGTTTATCGGTCAGATTAAGATTTTATCGGTCACTTTTTTGATATATCGGTCAAATTTCATTTTTATCAGTCACTTTTTCAATATATCGGTCACTTCGCGTCCTATCAACATTCCTGCATTCTCAAGGTGTAAATAAAAAAAACGAAGAGCCCAAAAGTAAGTAGTTCGGTTTTGAAGTGCAAAATTAGAACTAACCTTGCTAATCAAACGGTAATTCACATTTAAATTAACAGGCAATTTGATAAGCAAAAATGCTTGGAACATGGTGTCTCCAAGCATCTTTTATATTATCTGGCACTCTATAGTTGAACAAAATAATAGAGCATTGATTTCACTAAGTTTGAAAAATAAACGGAAAAATTCCGTTTATTTTGGGAAATACCAACATTTCTCGCAAAATACGTGGAGTTTTTCCGCTTATATGAACCTAATCTTTAGAGTTAGTTATATATATAGAAGTTAATCGGAATATATCCGCTTATATCTGCTTCTTGTACCCCTACTATACACATTAACCGGAATTTCTCCGCCTATGAATTCCTATACCTCCGCAAAAAAGTCAACAATGGATAACAACAGAGTCTTTTCTGACTTGAATATCAAAAAACCTACCAACCATTTTTAAGCACATCCATCCCCAATTAAATTAGCAAACAATTTCGAACACTGACACTAACTTTTGTCATCCTGTTAAAAAAGGTGCGAATTATGGTGCTAAAATACCATTACATTTATAAAAAGCCTTAATATTCAACAAAAAAGATGCAGTCCAATTCAGTTGCGAATTGGACTGCTAATTTGTTTGCTAATTAAGTTTTCGTACTCGAAAACCGAACCCGTTAGCCCAAAAGCCCTCCGTTTATTTTTTAAGCCATTCTTTTACACCGGAAATCTTGTCCCAAAGATGCTTCTTTAATCCTGCAATGATCATTGCTTCATTTTGATCGCCGAATCCGTAGTAATCAGGGAGTTCCGCAGGCAATTTCTTTTTGCCTGTTAAATAATCGACAACGTATTTGTTGCTTCTCTTCGCTTCTTTTAGCAGTTTATCCGCTTTTGCTGTGAATCCGTTTGCTAAAAGTTCAAGAAGAACTTGGTTATAGGCATTTTCCGCTGTAGTTTCCTCATACTGCTTTAGCAGCTTTTGAGCCTTTTTTAGCTGCCCGTCTGCACAGTAGGCGGAGAAGAGCAAATCGCGAATGCCCTGATTGTCATCTGGGTTAAGTTCAAGCAACTCTTCGTATTGGCTGATAGCATCTTTTATTCTGCCGGCACCTTCAAGAGCGGCAGCAAAGTTTGCAGCAGCACGCATGTATGGACGAGTTTCAATTAATCCCCAGAAATAGCCTTTATTTTGCTTGAAGAAGTCTTGCCCAAGCTCTTCCCTTCCAAGTTTAACACCTTTTTCAAATAGTGTAAGTGCGGCAGTGATAGATGAGGCTTCCTCTCCTAGAATATTATAGGCGTCCGGGTGATTTGGATTTAGCTCAAGTGCTTGTTCAGCCAGCTGGACACGTTTTTTTCCGGATTCCTCCATTGCAGCGTAAATCAGATCCTGTGCCTTATCTTCTTTTGACTGGCTTGTATTTCTTTTCGGACCTGGTTCATTCACCCGCTTTTCCATGTAATCATTGATTTCTTCCATGTCTGTTAAACCTAACTCTTGGATCTCTTTTACAATGTCGTGCATTTCGGATTCCATAGCCAAGTTATGAGATTGAACTGGAGGAACCTCCTCAACATTAGAAGACTCAATCAGCTGACGAATTGTATCCTCAACTTCATTATAGATATCACCATAGTAGTTTGATACCCGGCTTCCGGAAATACCATACTTCTCGCCAATTTCCTTCTGTGTCAGGGTTTCCATGACAGGAGCAATTGTTGTCACAAGATATCGCAGCCCTGCTACATAATTATCCGGCTTTTTAACCTGTTTGCCGGTCTTCTCGCAGTACTCCATCCAAAGTGAAATCCCCATGCCGATAATCCATGGTTCCTCTCCAGCCTGTTCCATGTCTTTTCTAAAAATGTCCGCTACATTCTCTGCACCCTTGCTCGGCCAGTCAAAATTGTCCATAGATGGAGCGGATAATGATTTTGGTGTTTCATTCATGAGATCAATGAAGTATTCAGCCAAGTATACTTCGGGGTGGTCATAGCCTGCATCCTCGAAAGAATATTGAATATAGTCTTCAAAACGTGAAGCATTTTCTTTTGGCAGATCTAAAATGGCCGGAAAAGCTAAGTGTTCTTCCCCATAAGGAAGGAGGATGGCAAACGCAAAGTTTCCTTCTTCAAAACCATTCATCTCGCCGAAGAGTGAAACATTGTATACCTTCCCAGTCAAGCTATCTTTAATGGCTGCTTTTTCATCAGTGACTTCAGTCATTATTCCAGCCACAGCTTTGCCCTCAGCCCAGGATTGCAGAATGCTTTTTAACCTCGGACGCGCAATGTAAGGCGTTTTCTCGTGGATGAACTCATCCATAATAGAGTCTTCATCGTCTACAGTTCCAAAAAGTATGTACCAAAACGAATGGACGAATTCATAGAACTCTTTCTCTTCCCGATCAATATCCTCGAGTATTTCCAAAAGGTCAGTGAAATCCTCTTTCATGTCGCCGGCATAATGGGTAAGAGCAAACGCCCTTACTTCCTTTTGAAGCTCAATAACCTCATGATTCAGGACTTCCTTAATAGATACTGCTTCCTTGCTGCCGCAGCATTTTTTATATTTTTTTCCGCTGCCGCATGGGCAAGGTTCATTTCTGCTTACTTTAACTGTTGACATGCTTTAAATCTCTCCCACTAATTTCGTTCGATTCTACTATCCTAACATTTATCAGCAGTTTGGGCATTTTTCAAGTAAATTAAAACAATTGGCTCTTGTCAGATAGCTTTGAATCAAGTAGTGAGCTATAGTTAATATTTTCTAATTATAATACGGTATTAATGAATAAATTTCAGGCACGCTGAGGATATTTCAGTCACTCCCCCATGTTTATCAGCCAGTTTTTCATTTTATCAGTCACTTTCCCGATATATATGACTGGGTCGCAACTGCTCCCACTCCCGCTTTTGCAAACGGCACAACGGCGCCAACACCTAAAAATTTAGATTGAACCGCAATTCCCCATTCTTTTTCCTTCGGATCGTATCCTACAATAGAAAACGTCATATATTAGTCCTCCCCTATGCTAAAACAAGTCCCCCGTAGACGAGCGCTCCGGCAATGACATAAGCCGGATGCACTTTAAGCTTTTCCATCAGGAAAAAGCTCAGTATGCCAATGAATAATGTCTGCCAGATGCCGACGCCCTCATAGGCTGAGAAAAAGAAATCATACGTCATGATGCCAAGCAGCACGGCGATCACCGGACGGATAAAAGTAGTCATCCGCTTTACGCGCGGTGATTCCTTATATTTCATCAGCAGTCCAAGCAAGGTAATCATCAGAATCAGGGAAGGCGCAACGGTTGCAAACACCCCAACAATGGCTCCGAGCACCCCTGCCTGCTGGAAGCCAATATAGCCGGCCATTTTAGTCGCAATCGGGCCAGGCAGTGCGTTGCCCATTGCCAGCACTTCACTAAATTCATTGACGGTCAGCCATTCATAATTATCTACCACTTCATTTTCCACCAAAGGAATGGATGCCGGTCCCCCACCGTATCCAAGAATCCCCGGGATGAAAAATGCCAGGAAAATCTGTACGTATATCATGCTGGATTCTTCTCCTTTTTCGCTTCATTTTTTTCGGCTGCATCCTTTTTCAGAAGAGCTGTTAAGAGTAAAGCAAAAATGATAATGGCAGGATGAATGTTTACAAATTCGAGAAGAATTAAGCTTGCCGCTACAAAAAGGAGTGTCCAGCCCCAGCCAAGTGATGATTTCGTCGACTTTTTTACAAAGTCCCATGTCAGTGTGGCGAGCATGACTGCCACAACCGGAACAACGGCTTTGGTCATGCCTGCGACCCATGGCTGGTCTTTGAATGTATTTAATGCTGTAAGAAGAATAATCATAAGGACAATCGTCGGTACCATTGTTGCTACAAGCGCTGTTACCATTCCAAGTATTCCGCCGACGCGGTAGCCGATATAGCCGGCCATTTTCGTGGCAATCGGGCCAGGCAGGGCATTACCAAGCGCCAGCACATCGCCAAACTCATCCGTATCCATCCATTTATATTTATCAACAACCTCTTTATGGACAAGCGGAATCGACGACGGACCGCCGCCGTAACCCAAAATGCCCACTCTGAAAAAAGCCATAAAGATGTCAACCTGCTTCAAGATGCCACACCTCTTTTCATTCAATCGTGCCTGTTTCCCCATCCGGAAAAAGCAGGCGAAGGAGCGCCTTTCTTTTCCGCTCCTCAGTACCTTTTATATGGTTATTTTACGCTGATATGCGAGCTTCTTCCTCTTTTTTTATTACCAAGCAGCAATGCTGCCATCTGTACGCGGCTCGGTTCCGCCCATAAGGACGCCGGTTTTCGGATCACGCCAGATGATTTGCCCGCGGCCGAATCCGCCGGTATCAACGGTTACTTCGATTTGATGTCCCTTACGCGCTAAGGCCTGGGCAATATGGTTCGGGAAGTTCGGTTCCACTTGAACCTTTTTGCCTTCAATCCATTGCCATCTTGGCGCATCCAATGCTGCCTGCGGGTTCAGGTGGAAGTCAACAGTGTTCATGACCACCTGCATATGGCCCTGCGGCTGCATATAGCCTCCCATAACGCCGAACGGCCCGACTGCTTCCCCGTCTTTTGTCAGGAAACCAGGGATAATTGTGTGATACGTTTTCTTGCCTGGCTTCAATGCGTTATGGTGCTCAGGATCAAGCGAGAAGTCGTGTCCGCGGTTTTGCAGCGCAATACCTGTTCCCGGAACAACTAGCCCTGAACCAAAGCCCATGTAGTTGCTTTGGATAAATGAAACCATGTTGCCTTCACTGTCAGCTGCTGCAAGGTAAACGGTGCCTCCGCTTGGCGGCTGGTATGGCTCAGGAGTAAGAGCATCATTGCCAATCTCGCTGCGGCGGGATTCGCCATATTGCTCAGAAAGCAATTCTTCAACCGTTACTCTCATATCGGCTGGATCCGTAATAAATGCCTTTCCGTCGGTGAAAGCTAACTTCATGGCTTCGATTTGCTTGTGGTATGTATCCACCGTATCTTTATCGCCGAACTCAAAGCCTTTGGCAATATTCAACCCTAATAGTGCGACAAGCCCCTGGCCGTTCGGCGGGATTTCCCACACATCATAGCCGCGGTAGCTGACCTTAATCGGGTCAACCCATTCCGCTTTAAAATCAGCCAAATCTTCTTTAGAAAGAAATGCATTATATTTTTTGGAGAAGGCGTCGATTTTGTCAGCAATTTCTCCGCGGTAAAAGCTTTCGCCGGCTGTCTCGCCAATGGATCTTAACGTAGCGGCATGCCCTTCCGAGCGCCACACCTCGCCAACTTCAGGACACTTTCCGTCTGGAGCAAACGTTTCAAACCAATGCTGGAATTCGTCATCTGTAAAAATTTGCTTGAATTTGTTATAAGCAAACTTCCAGTACTTGCCGAGAATTGGCGTTAATGGATAGCCTTTTTCCGCATAATCAATGGCCGGTTGCAGCACTTCTTTTAATGGAAGCTTACCGAAACGCTTGGATAGCTCTGCCCATGCGGAAGGCGCGCCTGGTACGGTAACGGGCATCCAGCCGTGCACCGGCATTTTTTCATGGCCTCTTTCCTTTAGTGCTTCAATGGAAATGGACTTTGGTGCCGGGCCGCTGGCATTCAATCCGTGCAGTTCTCCCTTTGTCCAAACAAGGGCAAATGCGTCACCGCCGATTCCGTTTGAAGTCGGTTCAACTACTGTCAGAGCAGCAGCTGTGGCAATCGCTGCATCGATCGCATTTCCGCCTTTTTTCAACATATCGAGTCCTGCCTGTGCAGCAAGCGGCTGGGAAGTCGCAACCATGCCGTTATTTGCCATAACTGTCGTTCGCTGTGATGCATATGGATGGTTCTGAAAATCAAATTTCAAGCTGATCACCTCTGTGTTATATTTACGTATCTTTAGTTCTGATTATAGCAAATTATTAAACTATTAACGTTTTAATTCCATAAAAATTTCGGGTTAAGAAATATTTTTTTCGATGAAAGGAGCCGTATCCGAATGGCTACAGCTCCTTTATGATCCTATTTTTTGTCCTAGTTTTATAAAAGTTTACTTATTCAACTGTTACCTTTTCAAGCATGTACAATCCTGATGGATGCATCCAGAAGCCTTTTACATTGCTTCCGATAACGGCAAGATCTTCGTCATTGCGAAGGAAGACAATTGGTGCTTCTTCCATTTCAATTTCTTGTGCTTCTGCATAGATTTCAAGACGTTTTTGTTCGTCTGTTTCCTGGCGTCCTTTGTCAATTAACTCATCGACTTTAGGATTGCTGTAGAAAGAACGGTTACCAGGGTTTCCGCGTGCATCACTGTGGAACAGGAAGTATTGGTTATAATCCGCGTCACCAGTCATGTTAGACCAGCCAAGGATGAACATATCGTGATCACCTTTTGCTGTACCTTCAAGGTAAGCTCCCCACTCAACAACTTTTGTTTCAACATCAATGCCGATGCCTTTTAATTGGGACTGAACAACTTCCGCTACGTCCATACGTGCTTTGTTATCGTTTGTCCAGATCGTTGTTTTAAAGCCATCCGGATAGCCGGCTTCTGCTAAAAGCTTTTTCGCTTTTTCAAGATCATATTTATAGCCTTCCAGCTCTGCGTTATGTCCCCAGATTGCAGGTCCCATAGGTGCAGTTGCCACAGTACCAACATTGTTATAGACACCATTTACAATTGCTTCTGTATCAATGGCATAGCTGATTGCCTGACGCACTTTTACATTGTTAAAAGGTTCTTTTTCAACATTAAAGCCGATGTAGTCAACACCTAAAGCATCACTGCGCACAAGCTCCATGCTGTCGCTATTTTCAATGCGTTCTACTTCTGTTACAGGTACAGGTTCAGCGATATGAGCTTCTCCTGTTTCAACCATGGCAATACGTGTTGAATCTTCAGGAACGACTTTATAAGTGACCGTTTCCATGGTTGGCTTATCGCCCCAGTAATCTTCAAAGGCAGCCAATTTAATTTCCTGGCCAGGCTTCCATTCGCCAAGCTTATAAGGGCCTGTACCAACCGGATTTTGTCCAAGATTTTCACCTGATTCAATCGCAGTTGGGCTTAGGATGCCTGCTGCATAGTGAGCAAGGTTAGCCAATAAAGGCGCATATGGATATTCGGTAATTAATTGAACGGTGTGGTCATCTACTACCTTAACTTCAGTAATCATTTCAAAAAGGTTTGAACGCGGTGAAGCTGTTTCTTCTGCTAAAACTCTTTCGATCGTTTTTTGTACTGCTTCGGCTGTAAAGTCAGTGCCGTCATGGAATTTCACGCCTTCACGAAGCTTGAATTCCCAAGTCAAATCATCAAGCTGCTTCCATTCTGTTGCAAGCGCAGGCTGGATTTCCATGTTTTCATCCTGCTGTACAAGGCCTTCATAAATTTTTCCGTGATAAACGTTCGCTGAAGGAATGTCAGTGCCAAGATGCGGATCCAGCTTTGTCGCATCTGACAGTACGGCAATGATTAAATCCTTATTTGATGCCGCTTCTCCCCCGGAAGATTCCAGGCTGCCCGGATCACTGCCGCCTGAGCATCCGGCAAGCAATAGAATCGCTGCTACTAACCCTAACCAAAAACTTCTCTTTCTCATCCTCACTACCCCCTGTTTTTTATGATATTACTTGCAAATCCTTTGTGGATTTAGTGAAATTCACATGGCCATCCTTTGTTATGACGACCAAATCTTCTATCCTGACTCCGCCAAATTCAGGAATATAAATCCCCGGCTCAACCGTGATGACCATTCCTTCCTGAAGAACGGTATCATCCGTGGCCCTCATGGCGGGCTGTTCATGAATGGCCAGTCCAAGCGAATGGCCCAGGCTATGGCCGAAGTTATCGCCATATCCGGCTTCCCGGATGATTCCCCGGCCGACCTCATCAAGCTCACTGCACGTTTTTCCTGGACCAATCGCTTTCAACGATTCCTCCTGTGCATGGCGGACAATATTATAAATCTCCACCTGCTTGTCGGAAGGCTCTCCAAGCACGACTGTTCTTGTAAAATCGGAAAAATATCCGTTTACGATTGCACCGTAATCCATTTTGACAAAATCGCCCACTTTGACAACCCGGTCTGTAGCTTGTCCATGCGGAAGGCAGGAACGCGGTCCGGAAGCAATCACATGATTCGGCTTGATGCGTTCAGCACCTTGCTTTTTCATAAAAATCTCAAGCTCCAGGCCGATATCCTTCTCGGTCATGCCTGGACGGATAAAATTTAAAATGTGTGAAAAAGCCTGGTCGCAAATCTCAATCCCTTTTCGCATGTTTTCGATTTCTTCTTTATCCTTAATCATGCGGATTTCATTGGTTGCCGCTGTTACATCAACCAAGTCAGCTTCCGGCAGCCTTGACTGAATTTCAAGATAAACAGATGCCGGTACATCACCAAGCTCAAGGGCGAGTGTTCCTTTATGATAGGAAGAAAAGGAATCGCAAACCATTTCAATTAGGTTTTGCTGGTGCTGGATCACCTCGAAATCCGGTGCCTGGTCTTTGGCCTGGTCCACATAACGGAAGTCTGTGAATAGCTTTTGCGAATCTTCTTCTATTAAGAGTGCTCCCGCTGATCCTTTGTACCCGGAGAAATAGTATCTGTTTTCCGGTGAAAAGATGAAAACACCCTTCCATCCTTTTTCCGACATTTTCTTTCTAAGCTTATCTAGACGCTGCTTCAAAGTTACACCCCCTGTTAATAAGTAAAGGCTCTTTTCATATAGGTTGTTGTTTTTACTTTTGAATTCTGCCCGTTGATTTCCGCTGCGGGCATTTGCTTTCCGCGGGGAGGAATGAGAGCCTCCTCGGCTTCGCCTGTGGGGTCTCTCACTCCCTCTCCTCCCGCAGGAGTCAAATGCCCTCCGCTCCAATCAACTCAGATAAACAAACTAAGTTTGCAGTCAAGAAGCAACAACTTTACGAAAACAGCCAAAAAGTAAAAATATGATAATCATTGCTGTTTTTCATGAAGTACAGTTGAGTCGAGCAGAGCTGATTCTGCCGCCCATTTGTAAATGGACTGTCTAGCTGCAGCGCCTAGCCCCTCGAGGTCACAAGCCAATCCTTTTCAGAAGGAAAGAACGCCTTCTTGCAGGGCTTGTCTTGTGCTTGAGACCCTCAGGATGAGGGTCATGCAGACGTTGCCACAGGACGTGGCGCTTTTAGTCTGCGTTCCTCATAAACAAGGCGCTTTCGCCTTCTGTGTGTCCATTATAGGAAAAATAATTTGTCGATGTTTTCATTTTTTTGTCGTGTTTTTGTGAATTTTATACTTAATCATAAAATTCAGACAAAATAGATAATATTTTTGATAAATTAGGTTTCAACCAAATAAGACACTGGGAGGTTTTTATCATGAGCACAATTGCAAATCCGCAAGAAACCGCAAAAGCTCCTGTGCCTGTACCCAAAAGGAAGGCTAAAGGAGCTGGGCTAGCCAAAGCTCTTATTAAAAATAAAATGTCGCTCGTTGGGGGCAGCATTGTTTTAATCTATATTATTCTGGCCGCACTCGCACCTCTTATCTCGCCTTATGATCCATACGAGATTGATTTGGTGAATAAACTGCAGGCCCCATCGGCTGACCATATTATGGGGACAGATGATAAAGGCCGGGATATTTTCAGCCGGATTTTATATGGATCACAGCTATCCCTGGCAGTAGGTTTTGTATCTGTCTTTATCGGAGCGCTGTTTGGAATTATTTTAGGAATCGTTTCCGGCTACTACGGAGGCTGGGTGGATACGATTATCATGCGTTTCATCGATGTATTGCTTGCATTCCCTGGATTGCTTCTAGCTCTCGCCATTGTGAGTGCGCTGGGGCCAAGCCTGATCAATGTCATGATCGCTGTCGGTGTTTTCTCGGTTCCGACTTTTGCCCGTATTGTTCGCGGCTCGACGTTAAGTGTAAAGAAAATGGAATATATCGATGCCATTCGCGTATTAGGGGCAAGCGACGCGAAAATTATTTTTGTTCATATACTGCCTAACATTATGAGTCCAATTATTGTACAGGGAACATTAAGACTCGCGACTTCTATTTTATCGGTAGCCGGCCTTTCCTTCCTTGGAATGGGTGCACAGCCGCCAACACCTGAATGGGGAGCCATGCTGAGTGATGGCCGTGACTTCTTATTCACAGCACCGCATATCGCGCTATTCCCTGGTATCGCCATTGCGTTGATTGTTCTGGGCTTTAACCTGTTTGGAGACGGACTGCGCGATGCGCTTGATCCGCGAATGAAAAATTAAGGAGGTTGTCATATGTTTATCTTTCTGATGCGAAGGCTTGTTCAAATCATCCCGGTTCTGCTGGGCGTTACCCTTATGGTTTTCTTCATCATGCAAATGGTTCCCGGTGACCCTGCCGTTCTTGTCGCAGGTGAAGGCGCCAGTGACGAACAAGTAGAAGCCATCCGCCATGACCTTGGCCTGGATCAGCCTATTTTCGTTCAATATCTTGATTATGTCGGCAATGTTGTAAAGGGAGACCTCGGTGAATCCATCCGGACAAGCCGTCCGGTTCTGGATGAAATACTCGTCCGTTTGCCGATTACCCTTGAATTGGCGTTTTGGAGTATTGTCATTACTGTCGTTTTAGGTGTTCTTATTGGAATTATCGCAGCAACGAAGCAAAACAGCTTTACAGATGTAGGGTTAATGATGGTTGCCCTGCTTGGCGTTTCCTTGCCGAACTTCTGGCTCGGCCTTATGCTTATCATTTATTTCTCCGTTGAGCTTCAATGGTTTCCGGTTGCCGGCTGGGGTACCTTCAGCCACGTCATTCTTCCAGCCCTCACATTGGGGACAGGCGGTGCAGCGATTGTTGCCAGAATGACTCGTGCCAGCATGCTGGAGGTTATTCGCCAGGATTATATCCGTACAGCCAAGGCAAAAGGTGTCCGCCAGCGCCTGATTATTTATAAGCACGCTTTAAAAAATGCACTAATCCCTGTTATTACCGTAGTCGGTCTCCAATTCGGAGCCCTTCTTGGCGGGACCGTTTTAACAGAATCCGTCTTTGCCATCAATGGAGTCGGCCGCTTAATCATTGATGCCATCCGGATGCGTGACCTGCCGCTTGTACAAGGATCAATTTTATTCGTATCGGTGCTGTTTGTTATCGTCAACCTGCTTGTCGACCTGTCGTACCGATTCCTGAATAAACGTGTTGAATTGAATTAAAACCATTCCCGATTGAGAGGAGCAAGAATAATGGGAACTGAACATAAAGAAACAATACTGGAAGTGAAAAACTTAAAAACTCATTTCTTCTCCGGAAAAAAGGTCATCAAAGCCGTGGACGGCGTAGACTTTGATGTGAAAAGAGGAGAAACGCTAGGCATTGTCGGAGAGTCTGGGAGCGGAAAGAGCATTACCTCCCTCTCCATCATGCGGCTGATTGCAGAGCCTCCCGGAAAAATTGTGGACGGTGAGATTAATTTTAAAGGGAAGAACCTGCTTGCCGAAACCGAAGAAGGCATGCGCCAAATGCGCGGAAACAAAATTTCGATGATTTTCCAGGAGCCGATGACTTCCCTTAATCCTGTCTATTCCGTAGGGGAACAGATTGCAGAAGCTTTTCGCATCCATCAAAAGCTGCCGAAAAAAGAAGCATGGCAGAAAGCCGTTGAAATGCTGCGTTTAGTCGGCATTCCTTCTCCTGAAAAAAGAGCGAAGCAGGAGCCGCATGAACTGAGCGGCGGTATGCGCCAGCGTGTCATGATCGCAATGGCATTGGCATGCAAGCCGGAGCTGCTGATCGCCGATGAACCGACAACTGCTCTTGATGTAACAATTCAGGCGCAAATCCTGGATCTATTAAAAAATCTGCAGGAACAGCTGGGCACCGCCGTTATCATGATTACACATGATATGGGTGTTGTTTCTGAAACCTGTGACCGGGTTGCGGTTATGTATTGCGGAAAAATTGTGGAGCATTCCGATGTGGATTCCCTTTTTGAAAACCCGAAGCATCCATATACACAGGGCTTGCTGAGAAGCATTCCGACAGTGGATCGGGACGTGGAAGAGCTGGAAACCATCCCTGGAACCGTTCCAAGCCCGGACAATCTTCCGGCAGGATGCAGCTTTGCACCAAGATGCCCGTTTGCCACTGATTTGTGCAGAACGGAAGAACCGCCATTATTAACGGATCATGATGATAAAGTTCGCTGCTGGATGTATTCGGAAAGATGGAACGGCCCGGCAGGTAAGGAGGTTGCAGCAGATGTCAGCACCGCTAACTAAAGAAAAAGAAATCCTTCAAGTCAAAAACCTGCAGCAGTACTTCCCGATTAAAGGCGGAGTCTTCGGCAGGACTGTCAATCATGTTAAAGCCGTAGATGGCGTTAACTTTACGATTTATGAAGGCGAAACTGTCAGCATCGTTGGCGAATCCGGCTGCGGCAAGTCCACTACCGGACGCGCGATCTTGCGTTTGGATGAGCCGACTGGCGGAGAGGTTATTTTTCAGGGAACAGATCTATTAGCTAAATCGAAGAGTGAAATGCGTTCGATCCGCAAAGACTTGCAGGTCATTTTCCAGGATCCGTTTGCTTCTTTGAATCCAAGAAGAAGCATTGGGCAGACGCTGGAAGAAGCAATGGGAATCTTGAATGTGGTTCCGAAAGCCGACCGCCGTCGCAGAGCGATTGAGCTGCTTGAGCAGGTTGGACTAAAAGAAGAGCATATTGACCGCTATCCGCACGAATTCAGCGGCGGGCAGCGCCAGCGGATCGGGATTGCCCGTGCATTGGCGGTGGAGCCGAAGCTGATTATCTGTGATGAAGCGGTATCCGCGTTGGACGTGTCCGTTCAGGCACAGGTACTGAATCTATTAAAAAAATTGCAAAAGGAATATGGCTTAACCTATCTATTTATCTCCCATGACTTAGGGGTTGTGCGCCATATCTCTGATCGAATCATCGTTATGTATCTTGGCAAAGTCGTTGAAATCGCCGAGAAAAAGAGTCTGTTTGAAAACCCGCGCCATCCGTACACGCAGGCGCTGCTTTCAGCGATTCCGGAACCAAATCGGAAAAAGAAAAAGGAACGGATTATTCTGAAGGGCGATGTGCCATCCCCTATCGATCCGCCTACCGGGTGCCGGTTCCACACAAGATGCCCGCTGGCAACCGATCTTTGCAGACAGTCCGATCCTGAGCTTAAGAGTTTGGGAGAAGGACATCAGGCTGCCTGCCACTATGCGGAGGAAATCTCATAATTTGGCGAGTACCAGCCAAAACGGCTGATCTCATATAGTAATAGTACCCCCTTTTGGGCGGAGCTTGATGGCTTCGCTCTTTTTTTGTTTTTTTTGGGGCGTTTTTAAGAATTTATATTTGCATATACCACTTTATTACTGTTACGCAATAAACTTACTACTATTTATCAGACATGTTATACTATTAGAAATTCTTTTAAGGCAGTGAAGATCATGCTAATTACCTATGAAACCTTTTCATTGTTCGCGATTTTTTCCATATTCGTGCCGATGGCCGGTGCGATTATTTTGATGATGGTGCTGGCGTTTGAAAAGCAAATCGACAGCCTATCCTTCGAGAAGCAGCAGGTTGAGCTCGAAAATACACTGCAGGAAAGCAAATATATGCAGCTGAACCAGCAGATCCACCCCCACTTTTTATTCAATACCATCAATCTGATGCTCGGGCTCGCCCGCCTCAATCGGATTGATACACTCATCAAGGCAATGGAAACCCTGTCTTTATTTTTAAAATTCAAGTACCAGATTAAAGAGCAGCTGATTCCGTTAAAGGAAGAATGGAAATATACGAAATACTATTTAAAAATTCAGGAGCTTAGGTTTCATAATCGGTTAACGATTACGGAAGATATAGAGGAAGCGGCATTGGAGCATGTCGTCCCACCCTATCTTCTGCAGACGATTGTGGAGAACTCTTTTAAGCACGGGCTGGAAAAAAAGCCGGGGCCACTCACCCTCTGGATTAAAGCAGTCGATGGGAAGGACAGTATCACCTTATATGTGGAGGACAACGGACTTGGCATTGGCGATCACTCTTTTGATGACATGATGACAAAGGGACAGGGCCTTTCCAATGTCAAAAAGCGTCTCGAGCTGCTTTTTAACAGTGCAGGTCTGGATATTTACGCAAATGAACAAAACGGGGCAACCGTGAAAATAAACATTCCAAAAGTAGAGATTAAGAAGGAGGAGCAGGCATGAATGTATTATGCATAGATGATGAACCAATCGTAATTGAACAGCTTGAATATATTCTGAAGCCGGCTTTCCCGTTATGGAATTTCCACTTTGCCTATGACAGCAGCCAGGCTATTGCCATCAGCAAGGAAAACTACTTTCATCTCGCTTTCGTCGACATCGAAATGCCTGGCAAATCAGGGCTTGAGCTGGTCAAGGACTTGAAGGACCTGCAGCCCCATCTG
This sequence comes from Bacillus sp. ISL-47, assembly GCF_018613175.1. NCBI lineage: Bacteria > Bacillati > Bacillota > Bacilli > Caryophanales > Bacillaceae > Bacillus > Bacillus sp. ISL-47. Next base: position 14,753 of record NZ_JAGGQS010000006.1, read on the forward strand.
CAAATTATTATTTTATCAGCCCACCAGGACTTTGAATTCGCTAAAAAATCCATTCAGCTGGGCGTTTCAGAATATTTAACCAAGCCTATTATTGAAGATGAACTAAAGGAAACGCTGAAGAAATTCTCAACGCCTATATTCAATAAAGAGTATTCTAAAATTGTGAATGAAGCATTGCTTCAAATTCACGAGAATTATGAGCAGCGGACCAGCCTCCAGGACATTGCCGCAAAGGTACATGCCAGCCCTGCTTATTTAAGCCGCAAGTTCAGCGAGGAAGTGGGCACTTCCTTAATCGATTATTTGACTGTGTATCGGCTCGAAAAAGCAAAGCACCTTTTGGCCACAACAAATAGCAGCATTTCAGAAATTGCGGAGAAAACCGGTTTTAACAGCCTTCATTACTTCTCAAGCCAATTTAAGAAAAAAGAAGACATCACACCAAAGCAATACAGGGAGCAGCATTAATGAATACGAACTTATCAAAATCAGTCCAATACGGCTTCGGGCTGTTAAGCATTGCTTTGATCTCAAGATGGACATCAGGAAATGCCGTCTTTACAGCGCCGGAAGCTTTTTTGCGTTACGGGTTTATCGGAGCAGTCAGTTTTTCAGCAGCGGGCATCCTTGCCTTCCTTATGCTGATCCCGATTATCACGCGTGTTCGGGAGTCAGCAGGATCGGCATCTTTCCCCGAAATCATGGCAAGCCGTCTGTCTGATCCCTCCCTCAAGTGGATGAAACGGATCCTCCTTTTGGCGATCTTTTTCGGGATGACGGTAATGGGATATGCAGCGGGCATTCTCGTTTACCCTCTGGGTACTCCGGTTCCAATTGGGATGAGCCTTTTCTTTCTGTTCGGATTTCTCGCAGCGATTTTTTTCCGCTTAAAATGGTTTACCCGCTTTAGTATGCTGAAGGTCGGCATTCTTTTTTTAATTATGATTATGATCCTTGTCCATGCGTATATGCTGGAAGGAATTGAAGTCGTTTATGATGGCATCCGGCTGTACCACCCGTATTTGCTTTATGTAGAATGGGATGTCCTGCCAAGTTTAGTGACCGCCTTTACGCTCGCCATGCTCGGCCACCTGCTGCTGGACTTAAAAATGTGGAATATGCTTTTAAAAAGCAAAAAGGAGAAGCTGCGCCCCGGCCTTATCACAACCGGACTCATTTGGGGCACCATCCCCTTCTCCTTCTCCATGATCGCCTTATCGGCCATTTACAAGGGTGGTTTTGAAAACCTTTATGCGGTGTTTGAAAAAATATTTCTGAGATACGAGCATTTTACCTTTACCGTTTTGCTTGTTTTTATCTTAATGATTATTTTCTTTGAAACCTTTTTATCGCAGGTTCACTCCCTCTATGTCCTTTATAACCGGAATGATCGGAAACTGAACAAGCATATGTGGGGAATATTGAGTTTATTTGTGCTGGTCATCCCATTATGGGTGCACTTCTACTCGATTTCGCTGCTGAATTTATATTTCATTTCCGGAGTCTTTTTTGCTGGTGCCTTGCCTGTTATTTTGAGAATTTTATGGAGCAAGCAGAAGCAGGGAAGGATGATGCCGGCAGCTGTACTGATTAGTGCACTAACGGGCTGGACGGCACTCTATACCGGAGCTGAATATAGGGGGATCATCGTCAGCTTCATGGTCTCCATTCTGATTTTGCTTGCCGGATGGCCCATCGTAAAAAGGCAGCACAAAACCAATTGACATTTTTCAAAAAATTTAATATGATTTAGCTATAAATTGAATAGTCATTCTCCTAAAGGGGAGTAGCTTTTACAGCAGAGTCGTCATTACGGAGCACACGCTCTCGGCTTTGTTGGCAATCTAAACAATTGTTAGCAAGACCTTTACCAATATGGTAGAGGTCTTTATTTATGGCCTTTACCAGCTGTGGTAAAGGCCTTTTTTGTATACAGGCCCACACAACTAATTGTTTTACTTTATAAAATGGAGGAATAGGATATGAAGAAGAAAATACGATACACAATGGATGAACTGATCAAACGAAATAAAGAAGAACTGCTGAAGGACAAAATACATCTGGAGAAAATTGAACGAAAGCTTGATGAGAAATATATGAAGGTGAAGCCAATGTAGTTTACAGCTAATAGATTGGGGAAATATGAAACTTTCTCATAGCTAGCGCTGAAAAAGCAAAAGGTTGTTTTAGCACCCTGTTGATTGGAGCGGAAGGCGCTCGACTCCTGCGGGAGAAGCGAGTCAAAGGGAGACCCCGCAGGCGTGGAACGCCGAGGAGGCTCCCGGACCGCCCGCGGAAAGCGAGCGCCTGGAGCGGAAATCAACAGACACGTTTAACAGCGCTAATAGCATACATTTTATCATTTACCACTGTAGAGGAGAGATCTTGATTGATTTTGCGAAAATATATGTCAATGCTGGGAATCGGTTCTGCAAAAATTGACCTGCAGCTGCCAAAGCATGAATACACTCCAGGCGAAAATGTGAACGGCACCTTCCTAATAGAAGGCGGCACCATCGACCAGCAGATTAAACGGATTGAGTGCGACCTGGTCATGATCACACTAACTGATGAGCAGGAAGAAGTGATCGACTCAGCGACAATCCTGACATCTCAAACGATTGAGTCGGAAGAAACCAACCGGATGGAATTCAACTTTCAATTACCTGAAAATATTCCTGCTTCCACACCGGAGCGCACGTTTCAATTCAAAACGAGACTGATCTTTAACGAAGGCGTCAAAAGCGCGGACCTGGATAAAATAACGATTACCTATTAAACAAACCGAAGGAGGAAGACTGCGGTGTAAAAAATCCCCTCTATTATAGAAAAATAAACAAAGAGGAGATTCGTACCCAATTGAAAACAGCGGCTTTGCAAAAGTGGCTTATCATCCTAACTTTTTGAAGCATCCTTGAAACCAGCTATCTATCGGCTGTCACACTTGAAGTGAAAAACCCGCCAAGAGTTCAAATGGCGGCCATGGCAGCCCCCTTCCAGCGAATGAACTAGAAAAAGGTGAAAGCGATGAAGTTTATAAAACGCATCAAATTTGTATTTAAATTTTGGAAATTCCTGCCCTTCCTGAGAGACTACTTTCTCTCAAGAGAAGTATCGGCCGGCAAAAAGCTGTTTCCGATTGCGGCCGGATTGCTGTATATCCTCCTGCCGCTGGATTTCGCACCCGACTTCCTATCCATTTTTGGATTTACAGATGATATTGTGGTCACATCGTTTGTTCTTCAGCAGATGGTGAAGATGGCACCGGAGGAATTGAAGGAAAAGTACAAGGTTCTAGAGGATTGATAAAAGCCCTGCCGGATGCCGGCAGGGCTTAGTTTTTATATTATTGGGCTTCAATCAAGCCATAACGGCCGTCTTTACGCTTGTACACCACGTTTGTTAAGTTAGACTCTGCATTCGTGAACACGTAGAAGCTGTGGCCCAGCATGTTCATTTGCAGGATGGCCTCTTCGCTGTCCATTGGCTTCAAATCGAAGCTCTTTTGACGGACCACCTCAAGATCCTGATCATCGTCCACTTCAGGTGCTTCTGCTTCATCCGCCAATGCTGCAAACACAGCTGTCAAATTGCCTTTTTCGCGGAACTTGCGGTTTACTTTCGTTTTGTGCTTGCGGATCTGGCGCTCTAATTTATCAGTAATCAAGTCTATTGCTGCATACATATCCTCATGATCTTCCTCTGCGCGAAGAACCAGATTCGGCATCGGAATCGTTACTTCCACTTTAGAACGGTTATTATTGTACGTTTTCAAGTTTACATGTACATTTGCATCAGGAGTTTCAGTAAAATACTTTTCTAACTTAGCAATTTTCTTCTCTACGTACTCTCTAATTGCTGGAGTTACCTCAATGTTTTCACCACGAATGTTGTAATTCATAAGTGAACTCCTCCTTTTCATTATACAATAGCGGCTATTTCCCAGAACGCCAGCTGTAAAATCAACAGCTAAAAAATGAGCTTCTGAAAAAGAATGCCTAGTCTTAAAAGTATATTAAGACTATGTATTTATATTTCTATTTTACCCTTAAAAACTCCTGCCGAAACAGTGAAAAATGTGCAAAAGTTGTGGCGTATTGGTGACGAGAGTGTGACTAAATTATAGGGGGAAAATAAAGTGAACCTTCCATCAGCGGGGGTTTTTCATTACTCGCTGGTGGTTAGTTGCACCGATCAGGCTTTTACGGGCAGTTGGCCCACCATTCAGAAATCTATTTTGATTTTCAAATCCTTGAAATAGGTGGGCTTACTGCCCGTTAATGCGTGATAAAACCGCTTCGTCGGGAAGCGCTCAGGATTGGATATAGGGATTAAGCTCTTGCTGGATGGATTGATGCCAATGAGCAAAAGCTGGATAAAGCTTTTGTGAGATGATTTCCTGCCTTACTGGAAGGTCTTCAAAGCATTGCAAAAGCAGCTCAACTTGATCGGCCACAGTGCTGATATCTTTTAACGCATTCTGCATCGAATGGTCGTTATGAAAAAGCTGGCTGATCTGCTCATTAGATGCTGCTACCTGCGGCAGTGCCTGAAAAACATCAGCAAGGAGACGGTCTCCTTCTGTTTTGCTCAAATCGCTATAGCTTTTGACAATATAATCAAACGCCTCATCAATCGTATATAAAAGGTCGCTGTATCCTTTCAAAAAAACGTACTGCTCTTCTGTCAAAGTTAACAAATGGGTCACCTATTTTCTTTTATCATAAAACATGCCGTCCGTTGCCATGGATTGATAGGGATTGATGTATTTATTGGATGATTCTTTTTTGACGCTTAAGTCTTTGATGTCTTTTTGGATGAAAAGCTTTTCGCGCTGCATGAGCTGGGTTGCCTTTTCGTTGAGCTTGATTAGCTTGGCACCCAATTCCTTTTCGACTTCTGTATAAGGAGGGGCCATGTTAGCCATAGTCAGCTGGCGCTTCTCAAGGAGCACTTCTACCTCACTTATTTTTTTATCACGGTCGATGGTTGTATTTTCTAAAGTGGCAATCAGCTCAAGTGTTGCTTCATAAAAGCTTTGTACCGAACTCACTAAGCCGTGCCGCCTTGTGAGAACTGTTTCTGGCGATTAACCTGGATAACTTCCTTCCAAGTATCACGGAATTCGGTCACCAGGCCTTCTACCTCTTCAAGAATCGCAGCATCATTTTTAATATTAGCCTCTATTAATCTCCGGTTCATATAATCATATAGAGACATCATATTCTGCGAAACGTCCAAATCCATATTAAGTGTCACCATCAGCTCCTGGATGATATTCTGCGCTTTTTGGATATTGGTATTTTTCGTTTCAATGTTCTGATCTGCAATGGCCTTTTTAGCCTGATGAATAAACTTCAGGCAGCCGTTATAAAGCATAAGTGTCAGCTCTCCTGGTGATGCTGTATTCACCGAGTTCTGCTGATAGGATTGGTATGGATTGCTTATTGCCATTTCAAACACTCCTTTTTATTACATGCCGCTGTTGAATTGATTCATGAGGAACATGGATTGCTCATTAGAACGCTGGATCGCTTTTTCCATAGCGGTGAATTGGCGCCAGTAGCGGTCTTCTACTCTTTTTAATTTATCTTCGAAGCTGTCGATTCTTTTGTCCATGTCAATCAGTTGTTTCCCTAGCTCAAACTGTGTATTAACAGAACCGCTGCCCCCTGCTTTTTTCTTTAATTTTTCAAAGCTAGCATTAACCGTATCATATAGACGCTGGACAATTCCTCTTTCGGCATTCGCTGTGCCAGAAGCGTTAAAAAGCTTTTCAACCGAACTTGGATCTGCTTCAATTACCTTCCTTAGCTCAGCTTCGTTAATCTCAAGCTTCCCGCCTTCCAAATAGTTTGCTGTCGTCTTAATGCCAATCGAAGCTAATTGATTGTATAGAGGATTCACACTATCATTCTGCACAGGTGTATAAAAGTCACTTCTCATCCCTGATAATAATTGAGAGAGTATAGGGTCTCTTTTTAATAAACCGCTTTTGGCCTTCTCTTCCCATTGTTCCTGCTGTTTATCGGAGAGTGATTCGCGCTGCTCATCTGTTAAGGGCTGATAAGAGCGATACACGTCTTCCCCGATCTTCGTTTGAATCTTACCAATGAGTTCGTTGTACTTCGTTACAAACTCTTTAATATTGTCAAATACTTTTTGCGAATCATTGCTGATGGATAAATTAACTGGTGCATCACTGAAGGTTTGCTTGAGAGTGAACGTGACGCCATTAATATCAAATGTATTGCTGCTGCGTTCAGTTGAAAGGCCGTTTATTTCAAAAACAGCATTTTCTCCGCCCGTTTCAGTGGCACCATCAAATTTTAATAACTTATTAAAAAAGTCCCCTCCCGTTTCAATTTCCCCATCTGTTGCTGCGCTATAGGTATAGGCCTCATCTGCAGCAAGAGTCGGATCCTCTCCTCTGAAATTCCCCGTTTCCTTCCGTGTTAAGGAGATGCGATCGGAGAAAGAATCATAAAACATGGAGATGCCAGCATTGGATTCGTTCACCTTACTCATAACCATGTTTAATGAATCCGTTCCTTTTACCAGGAAGTTTTCCTTTACTGCGCCTTTTGACGTGTGGGAAGTTAAATTGAAGGTAGCGTAATTATGCTTGTAGGTAGCTTCTAATTTGGTATCTGCCGCCTGCTCAGTGTCAAACTTTATTTTACCGGTCTCCAGATTTATTTTTCCAATGGAATTCGTTCCATCTGTTAGAGTAACAAACCCCTCAGAATCCACTGCAGCCGGTTCACTGACAGTGTAGGTAACATCGTTTACTTTCAATGAGATATCCGAAGCAAGAGCACCTTCAGCTAATTGCCATTCCTTAGCAGGAGACGTTAAAGTCTGAGCAGTCACCTTGTTCTCCAGAACATAGTTAACTGAGATGACACTTTCCTTTATAGGAGCTTTTTTAAACTTTAAAGATCCATTAGCACTAACCAATACCTGATTGTCCTTTAGCAAATCCGCTTCAGAAGTAACGATTTCAAAGGAAGTTCCATTCACCTTCACGGACATATTGGGAATTTCACTTGCCTTTAGGGTGGAACCCAATTCTAATGAATAATCAACTGTATTGTCCGCAGTCACCTTTATAGACTTGCTGCCCACTATTCCTTGAGACCATTTATAACCAGTGCTGGTGTCAAGCTTACTAGTTTGTGAATACAGACCTATATTAGGATCAAGCTTGGCATCAGGATCAGTTGAAACTCCTCCAGCATTAATCCTTGTAGCAGCAGAAGCGAGCTGTTTCACATTGGAAATCGAATAAGAAGATAACGAAGCCGCACTGCTTGCATTCGCGGTGACTCTGTCATCATTCGTAGAAACTACATTTCTGACCCTATATTTAGTGGTTAATTTCATTTGTGTTAATTCAGAACGAAAGTCCAGAAGCAACGTATTCATAGCGCGGAAATCATCCCGCTGCCACTCAAGCTTCTGCTTCTTCTGCATAATCTTATCAAGCGGCATCCGCTCCGCCTTCATCAAGTCTTTCACAAGGGAATCAATATCCATTCCGCTTGCCAGACCGCCGATTCTTACCATTTAAATCAACTCGCTTAAATTTTTTTATCTACCATAAGGCCAAGGAATTCCGTCATCGCAGCGTATACATCAAGCAGCTTTTTAGAAGGTATCTCACGAACTACTTCCTGGGTAACATCATCCACCAAAGTCACATAGTATTCATTTAATTTTTCGTGAAGTTCGAATTTTAAAGAGGTATGAGACGCCTGTAAAAATTTATTCATGCTATCTACTACTTCAGTGACCTCTTCTTCCTTTTTAGCTTCATTTGCTTGTGCTTGAACCTGCTGTTTACTTACTGTTTCTATTTTTTTGCTTTCATTTGAATTCTCATTGAGGCTTGTCGTTCTTGATGTAAGAGAAACGGTTTGGGATGATAATCGATCTATCATAGCAATCTCCTACCTTATTTATTTTACTTAGTACTAATATCGGCAAAAAATAAAAATTATTAACTAAACCTTTATATCAGTTTCCGTTTAGGATAAAATAAATACGAACATATATTCCTATATATATATATTGGCGAGGTGGTCCAAATGACTTTTTCATGCCTTAGTCCTGTCCAACAGAATATCTTATTTGCCAGCATTATTGCTGACGGGGAGATCACAAAATGCTACCCGGGAAGCAGAAGAAAAAACAACAGTTACCGAGAGCATTACGGCAAACAGCAAGAAGCTTATCGCATGTGGAAAGCTTCCTTTTATGATGGACAGCTTTATATTCGGCCAAACGGAAATTATCTCGTTTCTCGTTCTGATCCCTATTTCACCAAATTATATCCATATTTCTATGATATTTCGGGCAATAAGAGAATTCCTGTAGAATTGCTATCAACCTGTAATCTACTTCACTTTTTAACCGTTCTTTATCTGGATGACGGCTCATTATGTATATCAAAAAGGGTTAATCACCAAAAGAAGCTCATCTATTTAACTCCACATATTTTTCTTTATTTACAAAACTATCCTCGAGATCAGCTACATATATTAAAAACACATATTAATAGCAAATTTGGTTTTGACTTTAAGATAAGCAAAAGAAAAGATGGCTACGGTTATATACTAAGACTTACAACGGTAATGGCTAGTCTGGACTTTCTAGGTGTTATAAGAGAAATAGCAAGTGGATGCAAGAAAATGGAGTATAAATTTAATTGGGAAACAAGATTCCAAGTAGAAGAAGAAAAGTTAAAAAAACTACATACTGGCTATCAAATTCTTTCTTCTGACTCAAACAGATTTAGGAACTATACAGAAAACGAAGTGGCCCAAATCATTGATTTTAAAAAGAATGGGAAAACTGATAAACAAATCGCTAACGAACTGCAAAGATCGTATTGGTCGATTGTTTATAAGCTGAAGGAGTTGAGGAAGGCTGGTCTTTTACAATGAGATAAGTAATAGCATTTATAACTAATTCCTATAACTGATAATTTTAGCTTGCATAAATTTTTTTACCTATTAAACAAAGGGACTCCAGAAAATCTAGAGCCCCTTTTGATTAATCTAAATTTAACGAAGAAGTTGAAGAACCCCTTGTGGCTGTTGGTTCGCTTGCTTTGCGACTGTATCTTTCGAGAACAGAATAGACTATATCTTCACCCTTGTCTTCCAAGAGGCTGGGCACTTCGAACAGCTTTTACTGCCCTACGAGATTCATAGTCATAGCCTTTTGCCTTAGACCGTATTCCCTAGTCGTTGAACCTTCTCCAGAGTTTCCTCACAGGAGCTTGGCTGCTGATTATCCATTGTTCCATCCTCATCATTTTCAAACCATCACGCTAACCGTTTCCAATTACGTTGTGGTTGATGAAGCTTTAGGAAGTTCCAGCAATTCACCCAGTTATACTCTAGCTCGTTACCAAGCTAGACGCCCTTCTAATCAATTACCTTAAGAGTTGTAACACTCCTTGAGGCATTTGATTAGATTGAGCCAACATTGCTTGTGCTGCTTGAGAAAGAATTGAATTCTTAGTTTGGTTCATCATTTCTTTCGCCATCGTGCGAACATTTGCTTTCACAAATGACTAGACTATATCTTCACCCTCTATAACTCTGGTAGGGGTCGGGCACTTCGGATTCACAATGCTGATGATACATTGTTTCACCTATGGATTTCATCATCATAGCTATCGCCTTAGATGGTCTATCCTAGTCGTTGAACCTTCTCCACTCTTTCAAGACAGGAGCTTGGCTGCTGATTGCCCAATCTTTTCTTTTTTCAAACCATCACGTTTGTCGTTTCCAACTACGTTGTGGCAAGAAAAGCTCTAAGGGGTTTCCAGCAATTCACCCGATTATGATCGCTAGCCGTTACCAGCTAGGACGACTGTGCTTGTCACTCCTTATGCAGCTAAAGCATAATCTACGTCACGGATACGAGATTCCGCAGCAGTTAGGTTTTCAGATGATGTTCCTAGGTTGTTGATTGTGTGGTCTAGACGGTTTTGCCAAGCACCTAGTTGAGAACGTTGTGCAGATACTTTTTTGATTGCCTCATCAATTACTTCTAAGTTGTCACCAAAATCTTTATTAACAACATTAACTGCAGCCAAATTTGCAACATTTGCATTTGATGCGGTAGAACCAAGTGCAGAAGCCCTCATATCCCCAATACTAATATCTAGTGTCGTATCAGAGTTTGCTCCAATTTGGAAACTAAGCTGTGTTCCTGATGTTAAAAGCGTACTACCTGACGCGGTCGCAGTACCACCATCTAAGGTTTCAAGATTAGCATTTGAAGAAAAAGAAATTGATAGTCCTATAGAATCAAAATTTAAAGTTGTTCCAGCCGCTACAGCTGCCGGATCCTGAGAAAGTGTTTGAGATACACCACTGTTTGCACCTGTAACAGTAATAGTATCATCAGTTGCATTTGTAGTAATAGTTAACGTTTCACCACTTGGTACTCCAGACGCATCAAAAGAAATACCGGCTGCAAGATATTCAGCGTCAGTTACACCTGTGGCTGACGCTGCTGATACGCCTAAACTTCCTGTCAATAGAGTTTTAGTATTAAACTCTGTCTTTTCAGCAATTCTTGTAACTTCAGAGTTTAGCTCTGCTATCTCCTTTTGGATTTCAGCTAGATCATCAGGATTATTCGTATCATTGTTTGATTGAACTGTTAACTCTCTCATTCTCTGTAAAATTGAGTGCGTTTCATTCAATGCACCTTCAGCAGTTTGAATTAGAGAGATACCATCCTGGGCGTTTCGGGAAGCTTGGTCTAATCCACGAATTTGCCCACGCATTTTTTCAGAAATAGCAAGACCAGCAGCGTCATCTCCTGCACGATTAATACGAAGACCAGAAGATAGTTTCTCCATCGATTTTGATTGAGCTCCTGTTGCGCTGTTTAACTGACGATAAGTGTTAAGAGCCGCAATGTTATGATTAATTCTCATTGTTTTGTTCCTCCTTGAGTTATATGTCCCACGTCCATGTGGTTTGTTTTGCCCAACAGCAGAAAAGTCGGCCGCCTTTATGCTGTTTCAGCTTTACAATAGTTATATCGACTTATTTAGACAGGTCTTTAACAGTTTGGAAAAATTTTTTATTTTTTTTTAAAGAAGGAGCTTAGACTATCGATAGCGTTTACTTCGGTTTGTGCTGCGCTGCTGTTTTCCTGCTGAATAGACAAATAGATTTCTTTTCTATGTATGTCGACGTTTTTCGGAGCATTGATGCCAAGTTTGACTTGATCTCCTTCGATAGAGAGAACAGAGATTTCAATGTCGTCGCCGATCATGATGGATTCTTTAAGCTTTCTGGTAAGTACGAGCATTATTTCTCCCCCTGTTCTTGAGGAGTTGGGATTTTATGCTTTGTTTGGTAGGCTGGGTTATTGAGTATGATTTGCTTTCCCAATTTTTTTGTTTGGTTGATGATTAACGGCGCCTGCAGGTTGGCGGTTGTTTCCTGGAAGAGCTCTCTTACCGTTAAGATGGTAAAGATGGCAACGTCTTTTTCCGATTCGATCTCTAATTTTTCTAGTACCTCTTCCGGCAAATCAAATTCATATTGCGGAAAAAGCACAAAAGGATCTGTAATAATAAAAGCAACCTCTGTTTTATTAACTGACTGAAGCACATAAAGATCTGTCCCTTCAAGCAGCAGGATGTAAAATTCCTTTTCCTTTAAAAATCCAGGAATGCCACTTGAAAATTGAATAATATCTTTTCTGTTTATATCCTGTTCGCCATGAAATTTCGTCTGTATCTTCATTTTTTCACCACTTTGTTAGATTGTTAGATTTATAAAATCAAAGCTTAGACTGTTTTTTTCAAGTATTTCTGCGGTTACTTTCCCAGGCGTATAGTTATGAATAGGCTTTCTAATTTCAACGTCAATCTTCGGCTTTTGCGGCTGGGCCTTAACGTTTACCTTAGCAGGTTCATAATTAACCTTTACACTATTGTGAGATGGAATCCATCCGATATTAAACTGTTTAGGCAAACCCTCACTGTTTTCTTTTGCTTGGTATGCAATCGGATTGCCGCCATTTTCAATTCTCATGAGCTCCGTCCCTTGTGCTGCCCTTCTTTCAAGCCCTTTCAGCCAGTCCTGATAGCCATTTTGTGCAAACTCCTCAATTCTCCTGCCGATGCTTTTTAAATCTACGTCTTCCCTTGCTTTCGTCTGGTCGATGGTCAGCTTACCTGGAGCGGTTTCGATTTCAAGTATAGCTTTTGGCTGCTGAATGGATAAAACAGCAGGCGGCTGCGAGATTTCCTGCATGGGCCTTTCAATGTTTAGGCCCAGCCGGATAAAGTTGGATTCCAGTCTTATTTGCGGGACATTCATTAGCGTCACCTCTTTAAAGTTTGTTTCTTTTTAATAACTTAGTTAAATTTGCTGAGTTGATTGGAGCGGAGGGTACTTGACTCCTGCGGGAGGAGAGGGAGCGGGAGACCCCACAGACGCAGGGCGTCGAGGAGGCTCCCGTTCCTCCCCGCGGAAAGCAAGTGCCTGCAGCGGAAATCAACGGGCAAAATTCCTAAGCTAAAACAACAATCTATGAGAAAACAGCCTTTATGAAAAAAAGCTATCACAAATGGATAGCTTTCATTTATTATCTTAAAAAGTCAGTCAGAGTGGGCTGTATAATCTTGGCACCGACACTTAGTGCGGCACGATGGACGCTTTCCTGCGTTGTAAGCTCAATGATCGCTTTTTCCATATCGATATCCTCATTATCAGAAAGAATTCTGGTCGAGAATACTTCCTGCTGGGAAAGGCGGTCCTCCATGAGGTCGACACGGTTTTGCTTGGCACCAATGAGAGCACGCGCTGACAAGAAGTTATCGATATTCTTATCAACGTTTTCAAGCATGTCCCCAATAGACGGATCATTCGTTTCCAGAGCTATGATTAATTTTTGAATATCTCCATCAGCAGACAGCATATCCCCAAATAACTCAGATCCCTCTGTATTCACCTGAATCTTAATTCCTGAGAAGACCTCTAGCTCAATACTTCCACTTGCATAAGTACCAGCCTCCGAAGGTCTTACATTTGTCTTGTTCCCATTAAAAATATATTTTCCGCCAACCTGAGTATCGCCGATGTTTTGCAGGTGCTCTTTCAACTGCTTGACTTCTTCAGCAATAGCCTTTCGCTGGTCCCCTTCAAGCGTACCGTTGCTGGCCTGGACAGTTAGCTCACGAATCCTTTGCAGTGCCAGCACGCCTTTATCCAAAGCGTCATCCGTGCTGTCGACCCAGTTCCTCACTTCTCCGATGTTGCGGGTATACTGCTGAATCCGATTTAAATCCGTACGATAGTTCATCCCCATCATGGCAGCAACCGGGTCATCAGATGGCTTCGTAAATTTCTTTTGTGTGGAAATCTGGTCCTGCAGCTTGTCCAGCCGGCTATAGCTGTTGCTCAGGTTTCGCAGCATGTTATTGGAAAGCATTGATTGCGTTACGCGCATATTAATTCACCGCCTATCTGCCTACAACGCCCATGCCGTTGATGATTTTATCGAGCATTTCATCGACCACCGTAATATTGCGGGCCGAAGCATTGTAGGCATGTTGGAATCTAATCATATTGGTCATTTCTTCATCTAATGAAACCGCGCTGACGGATTGCCTGTTCTGTTCAACCGAGTCTGCGAGAATCGAAGAGTTTTTCAAATCCTTTTTGGCGCTTTGGGAATCTACGCCCATCCGGCCTATGATTCCTGAATAATAGGAATCAAGGCTGCCGCTTAATTGGGCCTTTTCATCTGGAGACAGAGAGGTATATTCATTAAAACTCTTCTTTCGCAAATCCGCCAATTCCTGTGCATTGGCGTTATCTCCTGAAGCACCGCTTGCTTTGCCTGCAGCGATTTTAGTAGAGTCATCCAATATCGCCTGATTAACCTTAATGGATTGAGCCGCATTTACAGACGTGAATTGGAAAAAGTCCAATCCTGATGGATCAGCTGCTCCAAGGGCGAATCCATTTTTATGAATCTCATTAAACTCCCTGGCAAATGCCTCAGCCATCTTATTCAGCTTATCCAGCATTTCCGGATAGATTCCTTTCGAGCCGCCTTCTGTCTCGTACCCATAGCTTTTTATCAGACCGGCCAGCCCTCCTGAGAGATTGCTAAAATCAGAGATATTACTCTCTCCAATTTTCAATCCCGCTACCAATCCGCTGTCAGGGTTCTTTTCAAGTTCCACTTTACTGATACCCACGACACCTGACTCTTTGGTTGCAGATACCAGGTTTATAGGGGGATCGAACGACTTCCCATCCTGCTGCACGATTTCAATATTATATAATCCATCAGCAATCTTCTTTGCGTTGCCATAATTATCAGGGGTCACTTTGGACACCTTTACATTTACCAGACTTGAAAGACTATCAACAAGCATATCGCGTTCATCATACAGGTCATTCGGAAGATAGCCATGCGGCTCTACCGCAGCAATCTGTTTGTTAAGATGATCAATTTGCGCCACAATCGAATTTATTTCTTCTACTTTCACTTCAGCCTGGCTGCCGATATCATCCTGCACTCTTGTTAATGAGTTATAGTAATAATTAAGCGTGTCGGCGACCATTTGTCCGGATGCAGCCACTACATCACGGGCACCGGTGTTTTCAGTATGGCTGGATAGATCCTGAAGTGCGTTCCAAAATTTCTCGAGCGTGCTATGCAGTCCGCTTTCGGATGGTTCATTCATAATCTCTTCCATCTTGGTAAGGGATTCGCTCATGGAACCGTAATAGCCCATTTTGGTGTTCTCTGTCCTAAATTGAACATCCAGGAAGGATTCCCTTATGCGCTGGACGCTTCCGGCTTCAACACCCGTTCCCATTTGGCCTGGCAGCTGCGGGCGGTTCATGCCGACAGATGGGTAAGGAGTTGTCTGTGTAAAATTAATCCGCTGCCGGGAATAGCCGGGCGTGTTTGCGTTTGAAATGTTATGGCCTGTTGTATGTAAAGCACTTTGCTGGGTAAACATGCCGCGGCGGGCCGTTTCAAGTCCCATAAAGGTTGAACGCATGTTTGTTCCTCCGTTCTGCTACACTTTCGAGTTAAAGATGCCTGGGGTGTTCTTTTCGGATGATTTCTTTTTTGCCGGCGGGCCGTAGTTCATGTTTTCCGGCTGCGGCCTTAAGAGATTCATAGAGACATTGACAAACTGCAGGGAATGATGGACAAGCTGCTGGTTCAGGTAATTCTGTTCCTTTAATTCGTATACCAGCTCAGTCAGCTCTTTTGCTATCGTCTCCAGCTTGATCTGTTCATCCTGTGAAAGGAAAGCCATGCAATCTGAAACTGTTGGGTTCTCCATCCCGGCAGCAATCATCTTTGCCGCTTTCTGACGTTCCTTTTCCATCCGGTCAATCGCAGCTATATGCGTTTGCTCATCCTTCAGCATCTGGTTCAGGGCGTCCATGTCGCCGTTCTTAATGATGTCTGTCTTTTTGACGGCAAGCTCATAAAGGCTTTTATGCAGCTTGAGCAGTTTTTCCATGGTTGTGATTAGCGTTTCGGCGGACATGCCTGTTCCCTCCCCTTTATTTTTTCGAATAGAAGCTGGCTATGCTTTTTGCTAATTCTTTTGGATTTATTTTATACGTGCCGTTCTCTACCTGAATTTTAAGCTCTTCTACCTTTGCTTTGCGGTTTTCACTCAGCTGTGATACCTGCTGCATTTCCTTGGCAGTGGAGCTGATTTCGATTTTATCTGAAGCAGTCTTCGCTGGTTTGCTCGTGCTTTCAAGCTTATTCATTTGTCGTTTGTACGGATTCACACCTGAAGGTCCAAAGTTATTAATTTTCATAGGTATCCCTCACTTTCATTCCGGTCGATTTCAATCTAATTCTATTATCGGCTATAGATGCGGTTTCTTTAAATATTAATTTATGTTTGGTAAAAAATACATCTAAAAGCCTATAGAAAAGGCTATGTGCACCTGACACATAGCCTAATACCGCCCCTTTAGTTTTTCATCTACCACAAAATAAGTCGCGTTTTTCTCTTTCTTTAACATTTCTTTTCTCCGTTGTTCCTCAGCGGTAAATTGCTGAAGATCCTTCCTCAGTTCCTCAGCACAGCTCCCGCAAATCTTTCCTTCGCGAATGCTTGTCCCGCATTTTTCGCACGGATAGCCGAGATTTGGAAAGTGAGCAAGCTTTAATCGCCCGCTTTTAATAAATTTCAAAATAAGCTCTTCTTCAACTCCGGTCGCTTCCACAACCTCCAGCAGCTTCGCTGTCCGATTCTCCCGCTTGCGGATAAATTGATAAACCGTTTCGTATATCTTTTCTTCCTCTTTCCAGCAATCCTGGCAGATTTCGCGGAATTGATTTTTTACAAAAAGGCCGTCGCATTTTGGACAGTTTGATAACTCAGCCATGATGATTCTCCCTTTCCTGTTATCTTCTGACAACATTATAGCTCGAAGAAAAGGAGAATTATAGAAAAATTAATCAAAATACATGTGGCTGCTGCTAATTTGGATGAAACGGCATTCCGGGACCATGGAGTGTTTTTTCAGCTGGATTTGCAGTTTATTCAGCATGGTAACCAGTTCTGACCTTTGATTTTCATCCAATATAAATTGGAAGCCATAGTTATTGAGGGTATCGGATATCTCCTCTTTCCAGACGATGAACCCTGTAAAGGACACGGTTTCTCCCAGTATTTCTGTTTCAATCTTTAAAATAATATCCTGTCTGACTGGCAATTTGATTGGGGATAAGAACTTAACCCCACCCGGGCCCATGTCTTCGATTAAGATCTCAGTCGTTCCCATTTCGACTTTCTTGTTATTGAGCTTCAGGATCGTCATATCGGCTCCAAGCGGATAGGGAAATTCTACACGGAAGAATTTCCTCAGCTTTTTAAAGACATTCTCCCTTTGGGCATCCTTAGGCTTTAGCATTCCAGCTGCTAGCTTTTGTTCGAAGATATTGTGCGGCAGAGGTTTGCTGAAAAGGAAGCCTTGAATTTGGTCACATTCCTTTTGCCTTAAGAATTGATATTGCTCAAAGGTTTCGACCCCTTCTGCAACAACCTCCATATTCAGCCCATGTGCCAGCTGAATAAGATTGGCAGTGATCACGGTATCTTCAGGGCTTTTATCCATGTTCTGAATAAAGGATTTATCAATTTTTAAGACATCAAACTTATACTGTTTCAGCTGGGTGATGGAGGAATAGCCCGTTCCGAAATCGTCCAGGGCAATTTTCACACCCATTTCGCCCAGCTCTGTTAAGGCTGATATTACATTCTCCGAGTAGTTAATCAGCGAAGACTCGGTTAATTCGAGCTCGATCAAGTTCGGTTCGATTCCATGTTGTGTAACGGCGCTTTTAAAAACAGACACCAGATCATTTTTTAAAAAGCGCTGCGGAGATATATTGACTGAGATCGGAACGACATGAAGACCTTTTTTCTTCCATTCCTGAATCTTTTCACAGACTTTCCATATCACATAATCGCCAATATCCAGAATCAGCCCTGATTCCTCCGCTACCGGGATGAATTCAGCCGGAGATACTCTCCCCCAATCCGGATGATTCCACCTAATCAAGGCTTCTGCACTTAAAATACGGCCCGTTTTTGTATCCACTCTTGGCTGGTATTCAAGATATAATTCATTATTTTTCAAGGCTTCCCGCATATCGCGTTCAAGGGTAAAAAGCTTGTAGGCTTGGATATCCATGGAGGAATTATATACCTGATAGCTGTTTTTCCCTCTTTGTTTGGCATGGTAGAGGGCAGCATCTGCGTTTCGGATGATCTCTTCCGCCGTTTTGCCGTTATTGGGGTAAATGCTTATGCCGATTGTGGAGTTTATATACAGTTCATAGCTGTCAATGATATAAGAATTTGAAGTCGACCGGGTGATTTCCTGAGCTAACCGTGTAGGCTCTTCAATGCTATGAAACCCCTCCATGATAATCGCGAATTCATCCCCGTTGATTCTTGCTGCCATCTGGCTGCCTTTAAGCGATTTTACTATTCTTTGAGAAACCTGCTTTAAGAGTTCATCCCCGACTGCATTGCCTAATGTGTCATTAATATGCTTTAACCGCTCCATTTCAAAAAACATAACAGCGAATTTTGCCTGAGTGCCGGTTTCCAGCAGACTGTTCAGCTTCTCGTCAAAGGATCTTCGATTCGGCAGCCCTGTTAAATAATCATGAAAAGCCATATGCCTCATCTTCTCTTCCAGCCTCTTGGATTCTGTAATATCGGCAACAAAGCCATCTGCCTGAATTAATTCCCCTTCTTCATTCAAAATCGGAATGGCATCAACATTCACCCATTTTTGCTCACCGGATTTATGGAGAATACGATATTGATAGCGGATGCTTTTCCCTTCCTTCAGCTTCTCCCGCTCTGAGGAGACCCCTGGCCTATCCTCGGGCAGAATGATCCTGTTCCATAACTCAAAATCAGTTATAAAATCCTCTGCCGTATAGCCAAAGATGCCTACTACTCCCCTTGAGAAGTGAAGGACCTTTCTATTTATTAAATCAGCAGAATAGATTCCTACATCAAGATTTTCATAGATTTGCGCTATTTTACGTTCGTTCTCATAAAGCTTCTCTTCAATCTGCCGTTTCTCGGTTATGTCCTGAACCGTTGCGACAATTTTAGGGAATTGATGCTCATCAAGGAAACTTGCTTTATGCTGAATATATCGCTCCTGCCCATCCTTCCTTAAAATGCGGCACTCGATTACCGCACTTCTTTTTTCATTCAAAAGCCTATTAAACTGTATTTTAAAAGCAGTCCGATCTTCCGGATGGATATAGCCTAAATAAGCATCAAATGTTGGGACGAATCCCTCTTGGGGATCAATGCCAAAAATCCGAAACAATTGCAGAGACCAAAATCCCCTATCCTTCTCCACGTCATACTCAAGACTCCCAATATTGGCGACCATCTGGGCACGATTAAGGCTATCCTTGATCTTTTCCAGCTCCCTTTGCTGTTGAATAAAGCTGGTTATATCCTTTGCAATCCCAAAAACACCCTTAATTTGGCCATTAACTTTAATGGGAACATTTGTGACTTGTACATCTACCAAATCATGATCCCTCTTAACCCCAACACTATGATAGGTTTGCGGGCTGCCTTGAAGGGCTTTTTGAAAATGCTCAACAGTCGTATCCAAATACTCTTCTGCAATAACATCCCGAAAGGAACCGGACAAATACTCGGGAGAACCTCCGAGCAGCTCCTCTAAAGAATCATTGTACTCTGAAAAATTCCCCTCTGGATCCAGTGTATAAATAGCATCGGGATGATAATCAAAAAGGGACTTGTACTTTTGATTCTGCAGCTCCAATGTCTCTTTCAAGTTCTCTTCTCTTGTAATATCCTTCGAAATGCCAATGGCACCAATGATCTGCTTATCTTTATAAACGGGGATGGATATATTATTCACTTTTAGTAAATGACCTTTTTTATGAAAAATTGAAAAGATCGTATTTTTCGCTCTCCCTTTTAAAACCTGCTGAAATGCACTCAAAACACCCGGGATCTCTTCCTCATTGATAAAAGAAGAAATATCGGCGCCTATAATCTCATCCTTCGTGAACCCGGTGATGCTATATGTACTTTTGTTTACTTCGATTATGTTTCCTTTAAGGTCAGTAATATAAGTCATATCGGGATTATGAATAAATAGGGTCCGAAAGATAGCGGGATCTTCAATATCCAGATTGACGATCTCATCCATTGGCTTCCTGCTAAATCGAGTAAATAATTTGTTCAATGCATAACGTCCTTTCCTTTTAAAAAGGCAAATGAGGAAAGTGTTCATTTTTCTATGCAACCCGGCTGCCATGGCAGGAACCTGCTTTAGGCCCGCAGCTTTGCGTCTTTTACTTTCGTAAAATTTGCCCTTAATTAGAATATGTTACCATATGACGTTAGCACTATGAACAGATTGTTAACAATTAATGTAAATGAAAGTTTTTCCATTTTTAACCTCGTGCGATTGTGACTGAGCTAACGGAAGCCGCTCCTGTTACTTTCAGCACTTTCGCGGCATGGTATAAGGTAGAGCCGGTTGTATAGATATCATCCATGAGGAGAATTTTTTTGTCTCGAATGTCTGTATTCGGAATGAGCTGGAAGACCTGCTGGAGATGGATTCGCTCTTTTCGTGATTTTTTGGATTGTTTTTCGGAGTGGGTGCGCTGAAGGACTTCTGTTGATGCAAATCCCGCCTCCTGGAATAGTGCAGCTGACTGATTGAATCCTCTTTCATAAAGCCGCTCAGGACTTAATGGGATAGGGACAAGCAGATCGAAGGCGAGCGTTTGCAGCTTTGCTTTTATAAAAGGAGAGAACGCTTTGGCAAGGATATAATCTCCTCGGAATTTATATTGGGCAATGACTTCTTTTAGGAAGTCATCGTATAGGAAAAGGGAGTGGTTGCTCTCAAGGCAATGGCCCCACTCCGGATCCTCATTCCATTTTAGACAGTCCCGGCAAAGGTTTCCGGTACGAAATTGCGGTTCTAATTGACTGAACGGACGGCTGCACTTTTCGCAGGTTTCCCCTTGGATAAAAGAGAGTTTTTCGGTGCAATTCATGCACAGGTGATCTTCTTTTGGCCTGGACCAAAGAGTCGACCAGCTTACTACTAGGGTGATTTCTTCGTGGCAAATGAGACAATTAATAATCAATCAGTCCTTTCTTTCTGGCTTCTATATTCATTTGGAGGATTTGTTTACGTGCTTGAACCATGTTTTCTGTTTTGCCGTAGTGGAAAAAGGTTATATCGCCAGCGGGAAATTGCGCGCTTCTCCCAGCCCTGCCGGCGATCTGGACAAGGGCACTTTCTGTAAAAATGCGGTCTTCTGCTCCTAGAACGGCTACATCAATATTGGGGAAGGTTACGCCTCTTTCCAGAATGGTTGTGGTTAAAAGCATCGGGATCTCTTTGTCGCGCATGGCTTGGACCTTGCTTTTTCGGTCTGGATCTTCCGCGTGAACCGCTTCAATTTTCGGGTGGAGTTTCTTGAGGATAGTTAGGACTGTTTCCATCTTATCGATTTTTGGGAGGAACAGCAGGCATTGCTTTTGGGTTTCGAGCCGCTTTTTGATCCATTGGGTGACTGGCGGCGGAAGCTTGTCCTTTTTGAGAGCTTTTTCCCAGTTGCCGCACCATTTGAAGGCTGGAGCTGGTAAAGGGTGACGGTGATATCTTGCGGGGATGGTGACAAAATCTCTCTTCCCGCTCCGGCATTCATTTTGCCATTTCCGGTTTGGAGTTGCTGTTAGGCTGATCATCGAGGAGAGGTCTTTGCGGGCTTGGCGGACAGCATATTGCAGGCTTTCGTCTGCCGTGTACGGAAAGGCGTCTACTTCATCCACGATGACGGTATCGAAGGCTTTATAGAAACGGAGAAGCTGGTGAGTGGTGGCGATGGTTAGCGGAGCCTGGAGATGGCGGTCTTCACTGCCACCGTAGAGGACGGCAACTTGGATACCGGGGAAGACTGCTTTTAGACGAGGTCCAAGCTCAAGGACCACATCAGTCCGCGGAGTGGCAATGCAGACTCTTTTTCCAGATGCGAGGGCCGTGCTGATTCCATCGAAAAGCACTTCTGTTTTCCCGGCTCCGCATACGGCCCATACGAGGAGTTCTTTATTAACTTGGATAGCCTGCTTTACTCGATCAGAGGCAGCCTGCTGCCCATCTGAAAGCTTGCCGTTCCAAACTAAAGAATCCTGAGCTATCACCTCGTCCTGCTCTGTCCCCCGCCAGCTAATCAAAGGTGCACAAGCACCCACCCTCCCCATCATGATGCACTTCCGGCAATAGGTACAACCCTTCTCACCGCAGCGCGCACAGGGAAAGCTGGCAAAAAGCGAGAGATCCTGATTGCCGCACCTCGCACAGGCAATCTTATTATTCTCTTTACTAATGCCTTTTCTGTAAAGAATGTGGCCGTTTTCATAGTGTTGCTGGATTTCTTCCAGGGGGAAAGGCAGATCATCCATTAGAAGCTGTTTTCCGTGAAGTAATTGCTGGAGTTCTTTGTTAAAAGGGAAAGTTTGATTAAGCGGTGGCTCTGGAGTGGTCTTAATCGAGGTAATTGGGAGGCTGTCTGGAGGGGGTTCGTTAACATGTGGAGATAGCTTAATGCTTCTTAAAGTAAATCTCAAAAAATCACCTCATTATTTTTTAGGTAGGCTTTTTCGTAAAGTTTGTTGCTTTCGGGTAAGCTAACTTAGTTTGAGCTCTGAGTTGATTGTAGCGGAGGGCACTTGATCCTCGAAAATGCATTCGCATTTTCTTCGTGCGGTGTCTATTCAAGGAAGTTTATTCAATGTCCTGCGGGAAGTGAGGGAGTGGGAGACCCCACAGGCGAAGCCGAGGAGGCTCCCATTCCTCCCCGCGGAAAGCAAGTGACCGCAGCGGAAATCAACGGGCAGAATTTATAAGTGAAAACAATAATCTTTGAAGAAAGAGACTTTTGATAAAAAGAATAACTATCTTCTACTCTTCAATTTTGCCATTCTACAACCCAGTTGTTCAAGTCCATTCGCGTATTTCACAATATAGACAAAAAGAAAGCACCATCCTCTTTAAAAGATGGCGCCTTCTTTTACTTCTTTACCCAGCCAAATCCCATCGCACCTTCGCCCAAATGAGTTCCGATAACCGGTCCAAAGTAGCTGATCATAAATTCCACATTCGGATACTGAGCCGCAAGCTCAGCTTTCCATTCGCGCGCTTCCTCTTCCCGATTCGCATGAATAATGACCGCTCGATAAGGCTCGCCGCTTTTCACGTCTTCCCAGAACAAATCGACCATACGCTTCATGGCTTTTTTCCGGGTGCGGATTTTTTCAAAAGGCACGATCTTCTTGTCCTCAAAGTGAAGCAGCGGCTTTACCTGCAGCAGGCTTCCAATCAATGCCTGTGCACTTGAAAGGCGTCCGCCGCGCTGAAGATGAGATAGATCATCGACCATAAAGTAGGCGCGGATTGATTTCTTCATTTCTTCAAGACGCTCGACAATCTCCTGAGGGCTTTTCCCGGCCGCAGCCAGTTCAGCAGCTTCTAAAACATAGAACCCCTGCACCATACAGCTAATCTCAGAATCAAACGGGAACACCTGAATTCCTTCCACCATGCTGCCAGCCGTCACGGACCCCTGGAAAGTGCCGCTGATGCCGCTCGATAGATGAATCGAAACAACTGCGTCATAGTCCTTCGAAAGCTCTTCAAATAGCTCAACAAACTGGCCAACAGAAGGCTGCGAAGTCGTCGGCAGCTCCTTATGCTTCACTTCTTCATAAAAATCCGCTGCAGTGATCTCCACTTCCTCCTGATAGGTTTCATTGCCGAAAATCACACTAAGCGGAATCATATGTATATGTAACTTTTCTCTTAAATCCTTGGGGATGTATGCTGTACTATCTGTTACAACAGCCGTTTTCATAAATAGAGTTACCATCCTTATCTTTTTTCTCTACTGTATGTTCTTGTTCCATTTTATATGATCGTGTGACAAATTGCATTAAGTTTAGGATCGAATAATGGGAGGACAATAAGGAAATTCGACAAAATTCGGGTGGTACCTGGTACCCTAAACCCTTTATTTATACCGGAGAGTGATGTAATATTTTTACATAAGTGTTATATACATATCATTACTAGATTTATAGGGAGGGGATGAAATGTGGTTTTGGGTTGGGGTTATTGCCTTGCCATTTGTAGTGTTTATGCTGATTGAGGAGTTTTTCCAGATGGCGATGAGAAGGTATATGAATGGGCCCTTTAAACTGGAACTTAAACTTAAGTCTTATTTTTCGAAGCAATCCTGATCAGCTCTTAATCTATTGTCTGCTCCAAAGCAGATTAAGAGATTGCAAGAAACGAAAAAACAAAAAGCACGCGAGCGGCCCATGCCCATTCGCGTGCTTTTTCCATTAATACTTTTCGACAAAATTCGGGTGGTACCTGGTACCCATAAAATACAAAAAAACGGAATGGCGGCAGCCATTCCGTTTTTTCCTTTATCGTACTTCCACCCAGCCATTTTTAATAGCTACAACAACAGCTTGGGTTCTGTCATTGACGTTCATTTTCTGAAGGATATTGCTGACGTGGTTCTTGACGGTTTTTTCACTTATGTAAAGTGCTTCGCCGATTCCACGATTGCTTTTTCCGTCTGCAAGGAGCTGAAGGACTTCGCATTCACGGCGCGTCAGTAAGTGGAGCGGACGGCGAATTTCAGGCTGTGAGTAGGATCCGCCTCCTCCTGCACTTACTGTTGCCAGGCGGCGATATTCGTTCACAAGATTATGTGTAACCTTTGGATGCAGATAGGATCCGCCTTCTGCTACAACCTTAACAGCCTCTACCAATGCATCGGCATCCATTTCCTTCAATAGATATCCGCTGGCACCAGTTTTAAGCGCATGTGTAACATAGTTCTCATCATCATGAATGGAAAGGATGATCACCTTGGATTCAGGATGTTTTTCAATAAGCTGGCGTGTAGCCTCAACACCATTTACATTCGGCATATTGATATCCATAATAATAACATCTGGATTATACTCCTCGACCAATGAAATAGCTTCTGTGCCATCATCTCCTTCTGCCACAACATCAAATGATCTTTCAAAATCTAAGATGCGTTTTACCCCTTCTCTGAATAATTGATGGTCATCAATAATAACGATCTTCGTATTCAATTACTTCGCCTCCCCGAGTTCTTCCAGTTGTTTATCTCTTTTTTATGGCTCTGTTAAATTGGTCTGTTGATTTCCGCTGCAGGCACTCCCTTTCCGCGGGAGTCTCGTGCCTTCCGCTCCAATCACCAGGGTGCTAAAAACAACAATATGCTTTAACAGATCCTTTTTTATAATGTTAAAGGTATTTGAATAATAACTATCGTGCCTTTTCCGGCTTTGGAATCGATTGAAAGCTGGCCTTCCAAAAGCTCTACTCTCTCCCTCATTCCGATTATCCCAAATGATTGCCTTTTTTTCTCCTGGATATTAAATCCTTTGCCATTATCTTTAATGACAGCGGCAACTCTATTTTGATTAATTTCAAGCTTTACAACAATTTCTTGTGCTTCCGCATGCTTAAGTGCATTCGTGACTGATTCCTGAATCAGTCTAAAAAGTGCTACCTCATACTGGGCAGGAAGTCTTTTTTCCAAGCCCAGGTTTGCAAATTTAATTTTTGTCGTACTGTGATACTCTTCGATGGTTTGCAGGTATTTTTTGAGGGTAGGCACTAAGCCCAGGTCATCGAGTGCCATTGGACGCAGATCATAGATGATTCTCCGCACCTCATAGAGAGCACTTCGAACCATTTTTTTAAGATCCTTAATCTCTGTAAGAGCCGCATCTCCGCCCCGCTCATTATATACCCGCTCAATTAAATCGGACCGCATCATGACATTTGCCATCATTTGTGCAGGGCCATCATGGATATCCCTTGATAGCCGTTTACGCTCTTCCTCTTGAGCTTCGATAATTTTCAGACCGAAATCCAGCTTGACCTTGGCATCTTCAATGACTTCCCCCATCTGCTTTAAGTCACCCATCAAGTAATTCATAACTACCGTGATTTGCGAAACAAGCGTTTCAGCCCGTTCGATCGTGTCGTTTAAACCCAGTAGCCTTCGTTCAATATCATCCCGGCGGTCCCGGAGCTGCTTTTCCATCTGCCTGTTCATGGATAGGTCCATTTGCAGCTGATGTGCTTTTTCATAAGCCTCCCGAACCTCGGCCTCTGTATAGTCCTTAAAATGCATACTTACTTCAGAGAGCCTCTTTCGGGCAAACTTAGTTTGCACCTCAAGCTTGTCCCCTTCATCAATGACCTTCAGAACCATATGCTTGACTTCTTTTAACTGATCAGTAAGCGTTTCATGGTCAGTCCGGCACTGCTCGCTAATTCGAAAAATTTCATCCTTGCTTGTTCCGACAGTATCTATCATTTTCTGCAAAATAAGATCGAGGGTTTTCGTGTCAAATTTCTTTATATTCATTTAAGTCCTCCAACATGTTGACAGCCTTTTTACTTTATAACCCCCATTTTAACGCGAATAAAAGAAGGATACTATCTCCTTGACAAGAAAACTATACCAAAACATCAAAAATTCGGTATAATGGCACAGTTTCATCTTTTCCACCTATGTCTTATATCCTATATAACAAGTAGTGAAACATGCCCATTATCCAAAATATTTATCACAAAAGAATCCTACTTTTAGAACTAGAAATTATATTGCAATAAAGAATTTTTCACTATCAGAATATTTTTCATTATAACATGCGAAAAAGTTACCAATATTAAAGTTTCATTACAATCAATTGAAATTTTAAACTGTCGATTTCTGAATAAACATGTCATAATTTAAGTAACGATACTAAGCATACAAAAGGAGTGGTAAAATGCTGCCACGCTACTATACAGTAAAAGGCTTTGGCGAACATGAAATTAACATTCAAAAATCAAGGTTTATTGCCTATATATCCCGGGCTGAATCCGAAGAAGAAGCACAGGAGTTCATTCAGACCATTAAGAAAAAGCATCGTGACGCTAACCATAATTGTTCTGCCTACCTAATTGGCGAAAATGACCAAATCCAGAAAGCGAATGATGATGGAGAACCAAGCGGCACGGCCGGTGTCCCTATCCTCGAGGTTCTGAAAAAAAAGCAATTAAAAGATACAGTAGCTGTCATAACCCGATACTTCGGCGGAATAAAATTAGGTGCAGGCGGCCTAATTCGCGCTTACGGCAAAGCCACTTCAGAAGGAATCCAAGCAACTGGCATTGTTGAAAGAAAACTGATGAAGATCATGCACACCAGGGTTGACTATACCTGGCTTGGCAAACTCGAAAATGAGCTTCGTTCCTCCGTTTATGCAATCAAGGAAATCCATTATCTTGATCTGGTTGAAGTAGAAACCTTCGTTGAAGAAGCACAGATTCAAACCTTCACTGATTGGATAATCGAACTGACAAATGGCCAGGCTAAAATATCTGAAGGTGACATGCTTTACCTTGAAAGCGACATATAAAAAAAGAAATTTACGAATTCTTAAAAAAAGGTTAAAATATTGAGTGTGTTAAATGTGAATTTTTTCCCATTTTTATTTTCTAAGGAGATCACATATGTCTAACTCCAGACAGCAGATGAAAGCTCAAAAAAAGAATAGAAGCCGCAGAAGAATTCTTTTGTGGGTAATGCTTCCTATCCTCATACTCTTGGTAAGCACGATATCCTACGGAGCATTCTTATATAATAAAGCTCAGTCCGTCATGGATGAGTCATACGTCCCTATCGAAAGGGAGTCCTCCAAGAGGGAAACGAAAGCAGATCCGCACATAGACAATATTTCAATCTTATTTGCCGGAATTGATGACAGCGAAAAAAGGAACTTCAGTGATGCCTCCCGGACAGATGCACTGATGCTGGCAACCTTTAATGATGAACAGAAATCCGTTAAGCTGCTTAGTATCCCGCGTGATTCTTATGTGTATATCCCTAATAAGGGCTATGAAGATAAAATAAATCATGCTTATGGAAAAGGCGGCATTGCTTCCACAATCGAAACAGTTGAGGAACTCTTTGACATACCGGTGGATTACTATGTGAATATGAACTTCAATGCTTTTATAGACATTGTCGATGCACTAGGAGGCATAGAAGTAGAAGTGCCTTATGCATTAAGCGAGCAGGATTCACACGATAGAGCAAATGCGATTAACCTTAATCCAGGAATACAGGAGCTGAATGGTGAAGAAGCACTAGCTTTAGCCCGGACACGAAAGCTTGATAATGACATCGAGCGCGGGAAAAGGCAGCAGGAAATTCTAAAAGCCATTATGAACAAAGCCGTATCCGTTAAGTCTGTTACCAGGTACTCAGATGTGATTGAAGCGGTTGGCGATAATATGAAAACAGATCTTTCCTTCAGTGAAATGAAGTCGTTTATTGATTACGCAACAGCAGGAACGGGCCTTAGCGTTGAAACATTAAACCTGGCCGGCCAGGATAGTTACATTAACGGAATTTATTATTATCAGCTGGACAGCTCCGGCATGGAAGAAATAAAAGTGACGCTAAAAGACCATCTTGAACTTGCCAATCAATCACTAACTGGTTCAAATACAGAAAGCAGCACACCATAATGCCGCTTATAAAACAATCGTCCTCTCTTCATAGAGTGGACGATTTTTCCTTTAATGGTTCAAACTAAACTCTTGGACCTGCTTTTTATATACATAATTCTGAATGCCTATAACCTTTAAAAACTCAATCATCTTCTGAAAAGAACGTTTTTTATACTCCTCTATTACTTCAAACTCTTTAATTAATGCGATTTTTTTACCGAGCGAGAAGTTTTTTTCTGCTCCTGAGTCTAAATCCTCTTGGTGATATCCTTCAGACCATGTACAAATGACGGCTTCACCTATTTTTTGCTTTTCCGTGTTAAAATAGAACGAAAAAATGATGGAACATTCCTTATCACAAAAAGACGGCAAAATTCTCATTTCAAGATCTTTATTCATTGGACACCTCTTTCAGTAGGATTTACCCATACTATAACAGGATTTTAAATCATCTGAATTTCTTCAAATGAGCTAAAAATCCCCTTTTTCTGCTTATTATTTAACATAACTGCATTGTCAGCTTATAAAATATAACTATAAGCATATTTTTTGGTTTATAATTTCCAAACATTCTAGTATATTCATTTATATAGATAAAAAAAGGCACCCTGTCACCAGGATGCCAAAATGGAGATTTAAGGTATTGTTCGTAAAACCGAAAAGCTAGTTCTTAAGTATTAATTTTAGTGCATGGAAGGAAGTTCTAAAGTTTGAACTCCGCCATTTCCATTGCTTGCAGCAGCTCCAACTCCTGCTCCAGCTGTCATAATTAAAGTTAATGCAGCAATGATGGCAATAATACGTTTCTTCATAGTATTTCCTCCTATAATAAGTAAACTATTGTTAAGATCATTTAATTTTATTAAAACATAATATTAAAAATCACTGAGAGGCGATGAGAGGCCATAAAGCCTAGTTTTTTATGGTTTTTCAGCCATTTTCTTTCATTATTCTATTTACTTATAACTTTAGGAATATATCAATTGGGGTGAGAACGTGGACTTTTCAGCTATTGGGGGAAAAATTAAGGAATTAAGAAAGCTTCTAGGACTATCTCAGAAAGATCTTGCTGCAGGCATATGTACCCAAGCACAAATAAGCAAAATTGAAAAGGGCGATGTTTATCCCTATGCTTCTACTCTTTATTTAATATCTCAGCGCTTGGGAGTTGATGTCAACTACTTTTTTGATATTGGAACAACCCCTCGCCTGGATTATGTTAAAGAAGTTAGCAGGCAGCTTATGATTGCAAGAAGAAAGCTTGATTATGAAGAAGTAAGGCAAATTGTAAAGACAGAAGAAAAAAATCCGCTTTTTTCTCAGAATAGGAGGAATCTTCAAATTCTGTTATGGCATAAAGGGATTTATGTCTATCATATGACCAATAATGTAAAAAAGGCCCTTTCTCATTTTGAAGAAGCCATTTATCTTACTCATGATAAAATATGGACTGAACGCGAGCTGGAAATAATCATAAGTAAAGGAATTATATATTTCGAGGAAGGTCAGCTTGAAACAGCGTTGGAGGTATATGAATTTGCACATGAACAGCTTCATTATTTACCCCACATTCAGGATGGCTCCATTAAAAGCAGACTATTCTATAATATCGCTAGAGTATTAACAAGACTTGGCCGGTTTAATCGTTCCATTAATTATTGTAAGGAAGCCATTGACTGGTGTATAGAGAAAGAAGACTTATTTCTTCTCGCTGAACTTCATTATCATATTGGCTATAATTATGAGCTGTTAAAAGAAATCGATCGTGCAAAGTCCTATATGGAAAAATCATTAATCATCTTTGAACTTCAAATGGATGACAAGTATACCTCGTTTATTAAAAGTAAAATAGCTAATTGGTAGAAAAACCTTGCCTTTTTTCGGCAGGTTTTTTCTATGATTTACCAAATAAAACATTGTTTTATCTTTTGGTTTTTAATCTATAATTTAAGTTAATTATACTTCAATTGAGATATTTGGAAATTAAAAGTATTATATTTAAATTTTTGGTTTTTATTTCAAGTTGAGTTAAAATAATATTTGTTGCTATTAAAATCATTTGGAGGATTTATATGTACTATCGATTTCGTCTGCTTAAAGGCATCTTTTTCCCTTCTTACTCCTCGCATCAATTAAAGCAGGCTGAAGCAATTCCAAGATTTTGGCCAAGGCTTTTCTTATTGGTTTTAACCAGCGGTTTCATCTACTTTCTAGGGTCATACTTTGGTCTTGGAAACGAGATTTTATCAAAAGAACTGACAAGCCTGCCAAGCAGTGAATTTGAGGCGAAAAAGCTTTTATTTATTTTAGGAGAGACAGGCTGGGGAATCATATTCTGTCTATTTTATTTATTTTTTCCTGCACTTTTTTTCTGGACCGTTACGGAAATAGACTATAAGAAATTAGTCACCATTCAAATGCTTGCATATACTGTTTTATTAATTGAGAAAATGTTAGTTAGCCTCTTGGCGTTAACCATCGGGCTTGATCAATTCTCTTCCCCATTCTCATTTGGGGTTTTAACACAATATCTGACTGACAAAAATTTTCTCATCATATTCTTCGGAACGATCTCACTCTTCCATTTTTGGATTATTTATTTGCAGTACATCTACTTAACAAGATTATCGGAAAAAAGAGGATGGGTATTATTTTTATTAATACTGGGACTGCATGCATTTCTGCTGATTGTATCCACCCTTCTTGATTATATTGAAATAGAAAGGCTGATTTAAGGTGGTGGCCACATGCATATGAAAAAACCTGCAAAAATAACCCTCTTCCTTTTATCTGCACTTTTTGTTGGAGGTAATTTATATCTTACTGAGAAAAAAGACAGTAAGATTGAAAAGATCGAGAGAATCGAAGAGTGGCAGCAAGTTCGTATTGGATCTATAAAAAATGTTCTAAACAAACCCGGAGTGGTTACTCCCTCTGAAGAAATGCCGATTTATTATGATGATCAAGCTGGTGCTTTTAATCAGTTTCTAGTAAAGCCCGGTGATGAAATTTCAAACGGAACTGACTTATTTGAGTATTCACCTCATTCGATTGAACAGGAAGTAAGCCGGCTGGAGGCTGAGAAAAGCGAGGCAGACAATAAAGCGGATAGTGTTGAATCACATATTAGAGACCTGGAAAGCTTATTGACCCAGGCAAAGAGTGATGCGGATGAAGATAATCCAAATCTTGAAGCCATCTATTCCCTTGAAAAAGAAATTTCCCAAAAGGAACTGGAACAGGAACTGCTGGAGAATGAATCTGAAAAACTTGAAGAGCTAATAGATGAGCTAAATGACAGACCAGATGTAGTAACAGTGAAAAGCGAGTTCGATGGTTATGTTAAAGAAATCAATCCAACGCTCAATAATCCTGTTATGACGATAAGCTCTATCACCCCTTCTGTTAAAGGAGCCTTAAATGAAGAGGAAATCCATGAGGTAACGGAAGGCATGAAGGTTTTGATATCAAGCCCTTACGATGAAAAAAAGCGGGATGGACAAATCCTTAACATTCTTCAAATGCCTGAAAAAGAACCGGATTTAGAGAATGAAACACTTTATCCATTCTTCATTCAGCTTAATGGAGATGAATCTGGTCTGCATTCAGGAAATCACGTTAATGTGGACATTATATTAAGAGAATCTGCAAATGCACTCCTGGTTCATAAAAACAGCGTTACAAAAGCGAAAAAGAATTCTTATTCGTATGTATTGACGCCATCCGGTACGGTTGAAAAGCGTAAAGTGAAGCCGGGTATTAAAGAAGGCAAAAAAGTGGAGATCACAGAAGGGTTAACCCCTGAAGAATTTGTAGTCAAAAACGCAAAGCAGGTTCAGCAGAAAACAGGATCCCTATTTACGACCACACTGGAGCCAAAAGAACTAGAAAAGAAAAAAGTAAAAGAAGCCTTTAAAAAGGATTGGAGATATATCCTGCGCGGCTTCCTTTCCAGATAACATTCTTGAACCATCCTATTCCATAGGGTGGTTTATTTTATGTGAAACTATCATTCTTCGACAATTTTTTCCAATATTTGATAGTTCGACAATTAATTCATAGTATGGTAGAAATATATAGGTAATGTAATATTTGGTACATATATTAAGGAGGCCCCAACTTTGTTACACAAAAGAAAGAAAGCTTTAATATTTTTAATGTCTTTGTCCCTTTTTACTTTCCCGCAAAAGTCTGCATTCGCTGAAACAAAAGCACAGTATCCTATTTCCTCTGGAGTTCAATATAAATATAGCCAGGAAGTAATTAATACATACCCGCAAGCTATTAATCTCCTAGAAATCAATACAGCAGATACTTATACTCAGCTGGATCTGTCATACCCTGATCCGCTTAACACTTTAGCCGCTACTTCAGCACAAGCTAAAAGAAACCATTATGAAGGGCATCGCGTGATCGGTGCAGTCAATGGATCATTCTTTGATATGAAGTCAAAACTGCCGATGTATTTAATCTCGTACAATAATAAGCTCGTTAATCTCGGCTTAACTCAATTTGAAAGTGAGCATTATGTAAATAAACCGGCTGCTTTTGGTGTGAACAGCAGCGGTAAAGCCCAAATTGAAGATTACAGCTTAAGTGTGAAGATGACCCATTCCGGGAGCACGAAAGAAATTACAAGCATTAATAAAATCCGTGAAGCCAATGAATTAATTCTATACACTCCTGAAAACATTACTCGTAATCCAGGAACAAACCAATGGGGCTATGAAGTCGTTTTTACAAATGCTTCTAAAAACCGCGATTTGGCATTCGGAGACCGCATAACAGGGACCGTTCAAGCAATTAGGCCTTTTGGTGATACAACTGTTCCAACGATCCCGGAAGATGGATTTATCTTATCTGCTCATGGTGATAAACAGGAAGCATTAAAGTCATTAAAACCAGGTGATACTGTTCAGATCGATCTTAGCATCGATTCGAAATGGCAAAACTCCAGATTCATGCTGGCCAGCGGACCAATGCTAGTTAATAATGGTGCGTATGGACTTAATATGGATTCGAATAACATCCGTGCCAGGGAGAGAGCTCCAAGAACGGCAATCGCTATTGATAAAACACAAACAAAGGTTTTCATGGTTACGGTAGATGGAAGACAATCAGGCTACAGTTCAGGTATGACGCTCCCTGAATTTGCAAACTATCTAATTAAAATAGGAGCCTATAAAGCCATTAATCTTGATGGAGGCGGCTCTACTGCAATGGCAATTCGGAAACAGGGGCAGGAGTATCCTTCACTGATTAATCGCCCTTCTGATGGCTGGGAAAGATCTGTTTCCTCCACCCTTCAGGTAATCAGCACAGCGCCTATTGGCAATCCAAAATATATCAATGCTTCTCTTTCGAAAAGCGGAGAGGTTATAGCAGGAACAAGCGTTTCTGTTGAATTAAAAACCGTTTTAGATCAATTTTATAATCCGCTTCCTAAGGATCTGACAAAATTGAAAGTAACAACGACACTTGGCGAAGTCCAGGGCAATACCGTTTCACTAACGAAGCCTGGACAAGCTGTCATCACTGCATCCTACGGAGAAGCAGTCAAAAAGTTCACTGTAAATGTAACAGAAGAGGAAACAGAATTTTCAGATGTCCCGGCTTCTTATAAATATTACAAAGAAATCACGGCATTAACCAGCCAGCAGATCATAACTGGTTATCCGGATGGGACCTTCAGACCTAATACAACTATTTCCAGAATGGAGGCTGCCCTTCTCTTAACAAGAGCCTTGAAGCTGGACACTGAAAATGTTCAGGACGTTGATTTCCGTGATGTTCCGAAAGATCATAAATTTTATAAGGAAATTGCAGCCGTTGCGAGCAAAGGAATTATGGTAGGTAAAAGCGAAAATTACTTCGATTTATCTTCCAATTTAACAAGAGCAGAAATGGCAGTCATTCTGCATAGAGCATTTAACCTAAGCGGAAGCGAAAAAGTTCCATTTACGGATGTTACGCCTGAAACCTTTGGATATTACTCCATTTCAACACTATTGGCAAATGATATTACAGAAGGTTTCCCTGATAACACGTATCGTCCGAAGGAATCCTTAAATCGATTCCAGTTTGCCCTATTCCTATATCGAATTCTGAATTAGGCAAAAGAAAAGGAGGCACAGACCATTCTGTGTCTCCTTTTCTATTAATCTATAATACCAAGATCCTTTAAACCCATTGGTATCGTATAATAAACAGACTGGTTGTACAGGAGATGATCCAGCTCCCCTGTATCGCTCAATACGATTTCATCTGTTGCCAGGTCATAAACCTCCATATAAAATTCTCCATCTATGAAGGTATTTCCATTTTCATCAACAAGTTCTCCAAAGGTGGTCATATAAACACCATACTCATCATCCTCAATCTTTCTTACCGAAAAGTTCTCTGAAGTGATAAACTGGCTATCATCCAAATAGCTATAATAAAGCGACACATTCACCACTTCCTGATCGAGACCAGGATTTTCGATCCGATTAAAAAATTCTGCCTCTGAGATCTCGAGAGAGTAGCTTCCATTATTATAAGATTGGAAATATTGGTCTACCATCATTTCCATTGTTTCAATTTCCACTATTTTTTCATCATTATCCCAGCTAACCTTTGCGCCGATGGACTCTGACACAAACCGAAGAGGCACCAGGGTACGGCTGTTCATAATTTGTGCCGGCACCTCAATTTTCACCGTCTTGCCATTGACTGTCGTGTAAACACTTCCTATCTTCAATTTGATTACTTTATCAGCTCTGACAGCTGTAACTGTCTTCGATTTTGAATCATAGGAAACATCTGCACCTAATTCCTCAAAAATCTTCCGAAATGGAACAAGAGTCCTTCCGCTTTTAATCACAGGTGCCTGGTCAAACGCAAGAGGCTCTCCATCAAGCAGCACTATAATGTTTGTAGAAGCAGCTGAAGCAGTTTGCATACCACTAAACCAAACGAAAGACAGCAGCAGAAGTACAATACTAACCCTAACTTTTCTCATCTCAATCTCCTTGGAAAGTATATTTTTGAGACAATTATATAAAATTGGCCGAAAAATAAATAGCTAAACTTTCCATTTAAGATAAGGGAATTTTTTACTGAAATAGATTTTATATATCAATGTTTCTATTCACGAATTTATTCAAAAAACACATTTATTAGAAAACAGCCTTTTTAAAACAAAAGGTTCTGTTATACTGGCCTGTTGATTTCCGCTCCAGGATGCTCGCTTTCCGCGGGGTGGGCGGTGAGCCTCCTCGGCGCGAGCGCCTGTGGGGTCTCACCTGTCCCACTCCTCCCGCAGGAGTCTCGCACCTTCCGCTCCAATCAACAGGGTGCTAACAACATCAATGAGCTTTCAAGAAGTTTAAATAAAAAGGCCGGATTATTTCAAATAATTCAGACGCACGCGGCTAATTGAGATTTTTGTTGGTTGATTGGAGCGTAAGTGTGTATTTCACACCTGATTATATAGAAGAGTTTATTTTAAACGGGAGAAATATAAAACAAGAAAACGCGGAATGGGTTCTGGCTTTTCATGGTTCGGAATTTATAGAAGGAACGTATTTTCATGTTTTATTCACTGATAAAACTGAAGTAAAACAAATGTTCGCAACTGAAAAAATTGAAGTGATTAATCCTTTAGGTAGGCGATGGCTTATATACCCCGCATAAGGAGCTGTTATCATTAATTTATACAGATGATGAATGGAAAATACATGGTTTAAAATGGGAACACAAATAAGTGTTGAGGATTTATTAAAAATCCTTTTTATGTATGTTTCATTACAAAGCTAGACACACTAAAAAACGCATTGAAAAGCCGCAATCAAAAGATTGCGGCAAGAAGGTATTATCGGTTTTTTACGTTTGCTCCACTTTTTACATTTGCTCCACTGAGCATTTTCAGCAGTGGCTTGTAGTCATGTCCTACAAGTCCAATTTTTTCTGCAAAAATTTCAATTGCAATTAAGATCACACCCACGACGAGCAAGGCTCCCCATACCGTTGACTGCGAGAAGATCACTGCTGCTAGTCCAAATAGTCCCGCAATGCTATAGATGATCAGGACCGTTTGGCGATGAGAATAACCTAAACGCAGCAAGCAGTGATGCAGATGGGACTTATCCGGTGCGGATAGAGGCTGCTTGTTCACGAACCTTCTGATAATCGCAAAGAATGTATCAGAAATGGGAACACCCAGGATAATAACCGGGATAACAAGTGACAAGAAGGTTATGTTTTTAAAACCTAACAGCGCGAGCACTGAAATCATATAGCCTAAAAACAGAGCACCTGTATCACCCATAAATATTTTCGCTGGATGGAAATTGTAAACAAGAAACCCTAGCGTACTTCCCAGCAGGAGAAGGCCAATTGTCAGAACGAAAACATTCCCTTGCAGCATGGCCATTCCGGAGATCGTAATTAATGCAATAGATGATACACCTGCAGCCAGGCCATCAAGACCGTCAATCAGGTTGATGGCATTCGTAATTCCTACAATCCAAAGGATCGTAAGCGGGATGCTAAAGTAACCAAACTCCAGTGTACCGCCAAATGGCATTTTGATGAACTCCATCTGCACGCCGCTTAGCACGACTACAAGAGCTGCAGCCAGCTGGCCAAACAGTTTGATTTTGGCAGATAGTTCAAGCATATCGTCTAGAACACCTGTAATAATTATAATCAAACTGCCAATAATAATGGGAATGAAATTCTCGTCGCCGGGTCTCATGATGAAAACCCCGATAATAAAACTTATATATATCGCTAAACCGCCTAAACGCGGCATGATTTTTTGGTGAACTTTCCTTTGGTTCGGCTTATCAGTCGCCCCAATGGCAATGGCAAATTTCTTCACTAATGGCGTTAAAAGTACCGAAGCAATAAAACAAAGAGCTAAGGTTACATAAACCATGAAATACCTCCTCAAATGTAGCATAACCATTCCGTATTATTTTAAAATGTTAATTTCAGCAACCTCTAGTGTATTACTGGGCTTCCAGCATAACCGATATGATTATATCACCTTACTAAAAATAAGAAAATGTATTTTGTACAAATTAATATTTTTGAAAAGAAATAGACATATATCCTCCCTTTTTATTTATCCATATTTGTTAGACGGAAAACCTGCTGAAAAAGTTGCATAATTTTGCTAGTTTTTTAACTATATAGTAATTCCTTGTCGGATTTGGTAAGATATTTAAATGATAGATAAATATAGATAATAAGATATACATTAAGGGAGCATCCGCTATGTTAACTTACCTCAAGAAGGCTTTCGGCGATATGAATGAGCGCCGGTTAAAGAGCTACTTTAAAACAGTTGAAAAAATCAATCAAATAGAAGATCAGTTCAGCAGCTTATCGGATGAACAGTTAAAGGAAAAAACTTCAGAATATAAGGAAAAGCTGCAGAATGGAAGCCAGATAGAGGATATTAAAATTGAGGCATTCGCCACCGTCAGAGAAGCAGCCAAACGTGTTTTGGGCATGCGCCATTTTGACGTCCAGCTTGCCGGAGGCCTTGTCCTGGCAGATGGAAATATTGCTGAAATGGCAACTGGAGAAGGAAAAACGCTTGTCGCTTCCCTTCCAAGCTATCTAAAAGCTCTCGAAGGTAAAGGCGTCCATGTCATAACCGTCAATGACTACCTTGCAAAGCGGGACAGAGAAATTATTGGGCAAGTCCATGAATTCCTCGGCCTGTCTGTCGGATTAAACCTTCCATTAATGAACCCTTTAGAAAAGAAGAACGCTTATAAAGCAGATATTACATATGGCGTAGGTACAGAGTTTGGTTTTGACTACCTCCGGGACAATATGGTCGGCAGCCCGGAAGAAAGAGTTCAGCGGCCATATCACTTTGCAATTATTGATGAAGTGGATAGTGTTTTAATCGACGAGGCAAAGACCCCTCTGATTATCGCCGGAAAAATGAAATCCGGACCAGAACTTCGTTATATCGCTGCAAAACTGGCCATCCGCTTCGAACAGGATATCGACTACATATTAGATGAAGAAACAAAAGCAACGAGTTTAACTGACGAAGGAATTGAAAAAGTCGAAATGGCTTTCGGCGTGGATAATTTATATGACTTGGAGCATCAGACTCTTTATCACTACGTCATTCAAGCTGTCAGAGCTTATGTCCTGTTCAAGAAAGACGTCGACTATATCATAAAGGACGGCAAAATTATGCTGGTCGACATGTTCACCGGCCGCATCATGGAGGGCAGAACATTAAGCGACGGCCTGCACCAGGCAATCGAAGCCAAAGAAGGTTTGCAAATAACTGAAGAAAACAAAACACAGGCGTCGATTACAATCCAGAACTACTTTAGAATGTACCCTTTCCTATCCGGCATGACCGGCACTGCTAAAACATCCGAAAAGGAATTTGAGCAGGTCTATGGCATGCAAGTAGTCCAAGTGCCAACGAACCGTCCTAAAATAAGAATGGACTCTCTTGACCGGGTTTATAAAACCATTGAAGAGAAATATGATGCAGTAACAAAAGAGGTACAGGAACGGCACAGCAAGGACCAGCCTGTTTTAATCGGAACTACCTCCATCCTTCAATCAGAAGAAGTCGCTAAATACCTGAAACAGGCCGGATTAAAATTTGAATTGCTTAATGCCAAAAGCGTTGAACAGGAAGTACGATTAATTTCCATCGCCGGTCAAAAAGGGCAAATTACGATTGCCACCAATATGGCTGGGCGCGGAACGGATATTCTTCTAGGGGAAGGTGTCCATGCTTTAGGAGGCTTGCACGTAATTGGAACAGAACGCCATGAAAGCCGGAGAATTGATGACCAGCTTAAAGGACGTTCAGGCCGCCAGGGTGATCCTGGATCAACACAATTTTTCATCTCGCTTGAAGATGATATGTTTAGAAGATTTGCCAAAGAAGAGCTGGAAAAGTTAAATAAAAGCCTTTCAGTCTCAGAAGATGGCTTGGTTAAGAATAAAAATATCCACGAGTTTGTTGACCGTGTTCAGAGGATTGTGGAAGGCGCCAATTATAGCATGAGGGAGTATAACCTGAAGCTTGATGATGTCATCAACGAGCAAAGAAATATCATTTATACATTGCGCAATAGAATCATCGAAAATAGAGACCTGGATAAGCTGTTAATTTCCACAGTTGAAAGTGCCGTTCAAGCAGAGATTAAGCTAGCTTGCCAGGAAGGCGTTTTACCTGAAGACTGGGCGATTGACCAATTAGCACAAAGTATGGATGAGATCCTGGTAAATCAGGAATACCGTTTCCCTGACCCGATCTTGGATATTGAAGAGGTCCAACAGCCATTAAAACAGGCAGTCGACAGCTATACAGCGTATATACTTGAACAATCTCAAATAAATGAACCGGAGTTTACAGCAGCCATCAAGCATATTATGACATCAATCCTTGATTACAATTGGATTCAGCATATAGAAGCAATGACACGTTTAAAAGAAGGAATCGGCTTGCGCTCTTATCAGCAGGAAGATCCTATGAGACTTTACCAGAATGATGGACTTGAGCTCTTTACCCTCACTTATGAGAAAATCGAGAAGGAAATGGCAAGAGGCGCTGCAAACTTTTTAAGAAATCGGCATTAAGGGAGTTTTATTTCATGCTTTCAATTTTTCGGAAAAAAAATAAAGAGATCAAAAAGAGCGGGAAAGATAATACGATTGAAGCGAAAGAATTAATGGATGTAAAGGAGTCTGCAGATGTTAAAGAAGTGAAAACAGCACTTTTTATACATCCAGGCTGGACCCTGCCTGCTGAGCAGCAGTATGTATTCCGCTTCCTGCATAATGAGCTGATGCCATTGCAGCCCAATCAGATTTCAATAGCTGGAGTGGATTTGGCCAATACACCAAACGGCATTGAAGTGACGGCATTTGTACGGAACAGCTTACAGAAAAAGGTGTCATTTGGCGAAACAACCCTGCTCCTTTTAGATGAGGAACAAAGCCTTATCGCAAGACAGTCCTTTGACTTAAGCGAGCTGGGCGAAATCCCTGCAGAAAGCAGCATGCCATGGGTGTTCCGCTTCCCTGCAAACACAATAAAGCAGGAAATCATTAAGGATAGCAACTGGACATTGGCTTTTGAGCTTGCAAAGCCTCATACTCTTGATCTTCACGAAAGCTGGGAGAAAGCTCTTTCAGCAGAAGAAAAAGAAGGGTTAAGAAAATTGGTCGCTTCTGCGGGCAAGCCTAAGGATGGAGAAGTCAATTTCATGGGGATTAAGATTAACCATAACCCTGGTGAAAATCTTTCTGTTACACTAATGATCCGAAACGGTACCAAACAGGATATTCATCTCCATCAAATACCTCTTGCTGCCAAAGATTCCTCCAACGAGGTTTTTGCTCAAGGAGTATTTAAATTAGAAGACTTTACCGTAAAAGCAAATACTTCTAAACCTTGGACCTTTATCTTCCCTTCTTCTTTTATTAAAAAGAATGATATAGATTTAACAGCCTGGTCAATTGAAGTGATAAATAATTAACCACTCGGCAGCAGATGAATATCTGCTGTCTTTCTTTATTACAGCCCTATTTTTAAATTGCAAATTATTTAAAATATTCAGCTTACCTGTCTAATTTTGTATTATAATAGAAATGATTGACTATTAATCTTTTAGGAGGAGAAAAATGGCTACGTTAAAAAGAAGTTTTCTAGTATTGTTTTCTGCAGTCTTAATCCTTGCTTCCCTGGCAGGACTCCAACCAGCTGCTGCAGCCGAAACAGGCACCAAAACAATCACGATTCTACATACAAATGACTCTCACGCTAAAGTAAAGCCAACTGATGGAGGATTGGGCTTTGCCAAGCTGGCTACCCTAATCAAAGAACTTGAGCAGGAAAACGCTAATACGCTTCTGCTCGACGCAGGTGATACACTTCATGGAACTCCCTTTGCAACAGTTGAAAAAGGTGAAAGTATTACACAAATTTTAAATAAATTAGGCTATGATGCAATGGCGGCAGGAAACCACGATTTCAACTATGGTTATCAGCAATTATTGGCATTGCAAAAACTGATGGACTTCCCTGTTCTAAGTGCCAACGTCCGAAATAAGACGGATGATTCCCTTCTATTACAGCCATATAAGGTTGAAGAAGTAGATGGCATCAAGATTGGTATCTTCGGACTTTCCACTCCAGAAACGCATTACAAGACCAATCCGAAAAATGTTGAAGGGTTAGAATTCACGGATCCTGTTGAAGAAGCCAAGGCTATGGTTAAAGTGCTGAAGGAAACAGAAAAAGTGGATATGGTTGTAGCATTAACCCACCTCGGAATTGACGAATCCAGCACTGACACATCCATCCGTGTAGCAGAAGGTGCACCAGGCATTGACTTGATCGTCGATGGCCACAGCCATTCTACCCTTGTTGAAGGACAAGCTGCTGGTGAAAGCACCCTTATAGTTAGTGCCGGTGAGCATACGAAAAATCTGGGTGTTGTTAAATTAACCTTTGATGGAAACAAGCTTGTCGGCAAAGAAGCACGTTTGATTACGAAAGAAGATGCTGCTGAAACACTGGAAGATGCAGATGTAAAAGCATTAATTGACGAAGTAAGCGAAGCCCAGGACGTAATTTTGTCTGAAAAAATCGGTACCACTAAAACACTTTTAGATGGTGTACGCGAACATGTTCGTGCAGGCGAAACAAATTTGGGTAACCTTTTGACCGATGCCATGCACAAAGCTTCAAATGCAGACGCTGCCATTACAAATGGCGGAGGAATACGTGCGTCTATTGAAGCAGGCGATATTACAAAAAAGAATGTAATTGATGTTCTGCCATTCGGTAATTTCCTTGTGACAAAGAAATTCACGGGTGCAGAAATTAAGGCTGCACTTGAACATGGTACCAGCGACTATCCTAATGTTAAGGGTGCATTTCCCCATGTTTCAGGTATGAGCTTTGAAATTGATCTAAATGCTGAAAAGGGCCAAAGAGTTAAGGATCTAATGATCGCCGGAAAGCCAGTTGACCTTACAAAGGATTATGTTGTAGCAACAAACGACTTTATGGCTGTCGGCGGCGATGATTACACAATGTTTGAAAAAGGGCCGCTTGTGAATGAATATGGTGCCTTGGATGAGGTCTTAATCGACTATATTAAAGCAAATAGCCCAATCGATGCTAATAAGGAAGGCCGCATCGTCACTTATCTTCCATTTAAAGATGTACCGGCCTATTCATGGTCCCGCCAATATATTGCAGACCTTTACGATCAGAATCTAGTAAAAGGCACATCTGAAACGACATTTGCTCCAAAAGCTGAATTAACACGCTCTCAATTTGCTTCTCTATTAGTGAGGGCTCTAGATTTAAAAGCATCCACAGACGCTCCATTTACAGATATCGCTCATCTTCCTGATGAAACAAAACAGGAAATTTCGGCTGCCCATGAATTTGGATTAGTCAAAGGTGTAACGGAAACAACATTTAACCCTAAGCATCCTATTACACGTGCAGATATGACGATTATGCTTGAGCGTGCTTATGAGCTGCAAACTGAAACAGCTTATGAACCAAAGGCAAAAGCACCATTTACTGATATCACGAAGCTGACTGTGGAAGCTCAGGAAGCAATTGCTGCTGCATATGAGCTTGGATATGTTGAAGGCTATGGCAAAGGTCTCTTCCTGCCGAAAGGCCATGCGACACGCCAGGAAGCGGCAAAAGTAATATCTGTGTTTTTAGATTCCATTGAAGAGTAAATAAGAGTAGCATCCAATCCTGGACGTTGGGATTGGATGTTTTTTTATTTGCTTGACATACAACTGCTCGAAATTTCCCGAGAAATGAAGTCAAATATTGTAGAAATTTTTGTTGTTTCATTTACAAAAAATGGCGGTATACAAATAGTAATTAGTAGAATTACAAGTTTTGTAAATAGATAAATAATAATAGAAGGAGTTGTTATTCATGAAAATTAAAGCTGGAAGCTGGAGAATGCTTACCAAAAAAGATAAATTATTTATTTTAGAGCTTGTTAGTTACCGCTCTAAAAACAAACGTACTTCTTAACCGTCCTCATTTCTATCAACCCCACCCCTCTTTCACCGAAGACTCATATTCCGAAATATAACAGGCATGATTGCCTGTTTTTTATTTGCAGAATTACATTTTTTCACAATCCCCCATCTATTCAATTCTCTTTAAATTTGATAATCTATTAGTTAGGTTTATTAATCCATCGGAGGTAAAGAAATGAGAGCCGAAAAAAAAGGCAAGAAAAAAAGAGTATGGCTTAGAGTTATAGGGATGATTCTACTCCTGGCTGTGGCAGCAGCTGGAGTTTACGGTTACACCGTTTATAAATCTCTAACGGATGCAGTAGAAACGATGCACCAGCCGATTAAACGAGAGAAGTCCGAAAAGAGACCGGAACAGATTACTTTAGAAAAAAGAGATCCCTTTTCTGTCCTTATGCTCGGTGTGGACGAGCGGGAAGGTGACAAAGGACGTTCAGACACAATGATTGTTTTAACGGTTAACCCTGAAAAGAATTCGGTTAAAATGCTAAGTATACCTAGAGATACACGAACACAAATAGTTGGAAAAGGCATCGATGATAAAATTAACCACGCCTATGCTTTTGGCGGAGTAGAGATGTCTATGGCCACCGTCGAGAATTTCCTCGATATTCCAATTGATTATTATATGCAAATCAATATGGAAGGCTTCAAAGACATTGTAGACGCGGTCGGGGGTGTTACAGTAAATAATGACTTGGACTTCACTTCTGATGGTGTTCATTTTCCGAAGGAGCAGTTAACCTTAGATGGTGAAAAGGCATTAAAATACACAAGAATGAGATATGAGGATCCAAGAGGGGACTTCGGCAGGCAGCTAAGGCAGCGCCAAATTATCCAGGGAGTCATTAATAAAGGGGCAAGCT
Source organism: Bacillus sp. ISL-47 (assembly GCF_018613175.1). Lineage (NCBI taxonomy): Bacteria > Bacillati > Bacillota > Bacilli > Caryophanales > Bacillaceae > Bacillus > Bacillus sp. ISL-47. Next base: position 58,881 of record NZ_JAGGQS010000006.1, read on the forward strand.
TCTCTTCATTGACTAGATTTGATGACATCTTTGAAGCCCTTGGAAAAAATATCAAAACGAATATGGCTTTTAACGAAATGGTTGATATTCAAAAGAATTACAAAGAAGCTGGAAAAAATATTGAGCAACTTGCCATCGAAGGCAGCGGCCAAACCATAAATAACATCTGGTATTTAATGGTCCCTGATGAAGAACAAAAGAGAATACAAGATGAGTTAAAAAGCCATCTGGCATTATAAATCTCTGTTACTCTCAACTGGTGATCTCCCCAGCATCCCAAAGGGAGTACCATGGCCCCCGTGGAAAGTGAAGCACTTTCGAACGGAAATCAAACAGGCCCATTTCACAGAATGACTAAAAAAGACTATAGACAAACCCGATTTTCATCGGGTTTGTCTATAGCCTGAGAAGCAGTGCAATCGCACTGCTTTTTTTCGTTTTACTTTATAGTGATTTTATAAGGATCTGTGCTGGCATTGCCCGCGGCATCCTCCACTTTTATATAATAGCTGCCTTTTTTCAGCTTTAACGGCAAGATTTCATTGTCACCTTTACCGTAGTAATCAGAGACAGCCACTTGGGTTCCTTTGGAATTATAAATGGTTACTTTTCCATCTAAATCCCTTGGCATCTGCAAAGCAACCGTAACGCTTCTGTCTTTATCAAGGTTAAGCTTGTAGATATCCTGATCGCCTTTATTAGATGTGACATTCATATAGCCCGTTGCATAAAAGCCATTTCCGTTTCGTTTTAAAGAAAGCGGCTTAGACGGGATATTATTTTTCACCTTGGAAGCACTGTCTTCATCTGTCCTGTTCGCGCCATCAATCTTAAGGATATATGGAACTAATGATGAATTTGTTCCAAAGTAATCAAAGGTTAAGATAAAGTAGCCTGATTTCTTTTTGGTCTTAAAGCCGGTTCTTTCTTCCCCGCTGTAAAAGCTGTAATCTACCATCGTGATATTGCCTTCCTCTTCCGGTTCCAGCTTCCCATTTCCATTCGTATCCTCTATTAATACCAGGACTGGGTCAATCTCAGCCCGATGCTGTGCTTTAACACCTTTGTATTTGTCAGACAATTCTCTTGGTGTGACTCTGACTCCAAACACCCCATCCTTGCCAGGCTTAAAATAATAGGTGTCCACATCTCCGGCTGTTGAATAATTGCCTGTCAGTCCTGTTGTCGAAACCTTTATGGCATTTTCTAAGGAATCATTTTTCTCATAAGGATCTGCAACATCTTTTACTTTTGTTTTTACTGTAAAGCGATAAGGTTCGAACGCTGGACGATACATTGGATCGGAAACACGGAAATAATAAGTCTCTCCTGCCTGCAGCCCGAGTGTAAAGTTACCCTCTACTGATACTGTATCGTCCGTCCAGGACCAGGTGCTGTTGGAATAGACGTATGAAAAGTCCTTGTACTCTTCATTGTACTTTAACACTTCCATCGCTGCCGGCTTGTAGCGGCCGTAACTCATATTCACTTCAAAAATGGAACTGTGCTTCGGTGTGAAGGAAAACCAGTCCTCATCCCCGAAGGTTTGCAGATACCCTTCCTTTGATTCACTTTCTTCAAACGATACAGCAGCATCCTTTAGCGTATTGATATAATCTTCATAGGTTTGCATGTATGGATCGAACATCTTTTGCTCGATCGCTTCTTTCTTGGCAATATACTCTTCTAGATCTCCTTCAACAAGCTCTTCCTCAGGACTTCCCATTCCAAGGTCCATCGGGATGCCATCTTCATCAGCAGGAAGTGATCTCGCATCAATCGTTAATTGGTATGGCTTGAAGGAAGAATAGCTTTTTTCATAATCAATTTCAAAGTCCCCAAACATGAGCATGAATTCATCAAAATATGGTTTATTTGTTACTTCAATCATATATTCCTGGCCGCCAATCGCGTTAAATGCCAGCTCCTCGCCTTTTCCTTCTCCTTTATAGGAGGCCTGATCCATCTCATGAATCATTTCTCCTTCTTCCATTTTTTCAATCATATGAAGTTTAATGGAAGGATTAATTCCCGGGACACCCGAAAGGCTGATTTTAACGGCTTTCATCCCATCCTCTTCCTGCCCTGGAACTTTAAAGCGGAAGAAATCTGAATCACCTGGGATTTCTTTCATTCCTTCATCAATAACAGCTTCTTCTGTTTGCTTGGAAGCGGCTTCTGCTTCAGGCTCTTCCATTTCTTCTTCCGGAAGATTTTCACCTGACATTAATAGTTCGTCTGTATAGTAATTAACCAATCCGGATCGATACGGCAGGGATTCAACCTCGACAGGTGCTTCCATTGAATTGCCATCTTCCAGTAAATCTGCACTCTTATGAAGTGTTAGCTTATAGGTTGATTGTCCAGCTTCTCCATACTTTCCGAAGCTATCTTTAACAGCGACAACAAGCGTACCATTCTCTTCGGCTTTAAAGAGGGTTCCCTCACCGCTGCCCTCACGTGCTCCATTTATTTCTGCCTTTTCTAGCGGTTTTTTCTCTCCATCCTTGAAAAATAGCAGTTCTAATTTCAAATCAAAATTTTCTGTTCCGTCCAGGGAAATTTGTATATACTCACCCTCAGCTAATGATGTTTTATATAGATCCGTTTGGTTCAAATTCTGCAATTTGCCTGACACTGGAATAGCCTCAAATTCGCCAAGATCCTTAGCTTTGGCAAGGATATCCGCTTCTTTAACAGACGGGTCCGCAGGAATTTTTTTCGGATCAAATGACAGCAGCTTGACCGGATCGATCATTCCATAGCCATATTTTAAATCATAGCCTTTGGCTCCTAAATCTCTGGCTGTCTTCGTTAAAATATAATTCACCTGATAAGGTGTAAGGTTTGGATATTTGGACATTAATAGGGACACTGCCCCTGCCACTACTGGAGATGCCATTGAAGTACCGCTCATTTCAACAAAGGAAGAACCCTTGTCCATATCAAAAACAGGTGCATATACCTTATGGCCAGGAGCTACTACATCTACAGATGGTCCATATGTAGAAAAGGATGCAAGCTGATTATGTTCGTCTGTTGCCCCGACACTAATCACTCCATCAAAGGAAGCAGGATAATTAAGGATATTCGCACCATCATTCCCTGCTGCTGCCACCACAATAATACCGGCATCAATTGCCTTTTGGACAGCATCTTTAAGGATTGGAGAAGGATAATAGGTTCCAAGACTCATATTAATAATTTTCACCTTTTGGCGAACGGCCTCAAGAATTCCTTCAGCAATCGTATAATCAGTAACATACCAGGAACGGTTAAAAACATCGATTGAAACAATCTCGGAATTTGGGGCTACACCATAACCGCCGATTCCATTTCCCTGTTCAGCACCGATAATTCCGGCTACATGTGTGCCATGGCTATCAGGTGCGCCTTTTTTCAATGGATTCATGGCATTTTTATTCGCTGTAATTTTGTTCTTCAACTCAGGATGTGTCGCATCTACCCCTGTATCAATGACCCCTACTTTAACTTTATATTTGCCTGCAAGTGAGTGCGCCTTTTCAAGATTTAAATTTTTAAGGTGAAACATTTCGGGAGCCTTAGGATCTGCGGTTCCCAGCCTTTTACCATAAGCACTTCTGTTAATGGAGGTCACATTGGCCAGTTTGGCATAATTCTCGGCCACCTGCATTAGCTCTTTTCCGCCCTGAACTTCAATCACATCATAGCCTAGGCTGGCAAACCTCTTAACGAGCTTTCCGCCGGCTTTCTTGTGTTCACTTTGAGATAGCGGCTTTTCATATTTTACAACAAGCTGATTCTCAGTAAATTTCTTTTCCTCGTCCTTTGTTACCTGGCTAGCCTTAAAATCTTTATTTTGCAGGTTAAATTGCTCAAGCTGCTGATAAACTCTTTGTGTGACACTCTTATCAGCTGCTGCTGCTGCCCCTGGCAAGAAAGAACTGACCGCCAGAGTGGCGGCTAATCCTGCCGCTAGACCCTTCCCCATAAAACTCTTCATGTTTTTCCTCCCTAAACAAAATTCATAGCTTAATAGAATAGATACATAGTACATGGATAATATTTCCTACTATATAGACGAATGGGAATGGAAAAAGTTTCATTTTAAGTTTATTTTACCCATTGTTTATATTTCTATCATAAATTAAATGGCCGCGATAATAAATGGAATGTTTTCTTTGAAATTTGACATATTTCTCCTTGCAGGCATTAAAAAAACTTACTTATTATAGTCCCATAATATTGTCCACTTTCCTTTTTCTTGCCCCACATATACATCCTGTTCGATATCGAAATTTCCGTACTTTCCTTTAAAGGTTTGGATAATGGTAATTTTATAGGCAGGTTTGACTACGGAATCTTTTTTGGACATTCTCCATGAATTAAGCTTTTCGGGCTCACCAAGTGTAAAGGTAAAAGTATCGACACCAAAGTGATTCATAAACACATGGGCCCTATCCTGGATGTAATGCCCCTTAGAAAATCTCTGTTTCATGCTTGAATGGAAGAGCTCCCAGGAAGATGAAAACTCCCCTTTCTGTTCAAAAGCGTAAAACTGGCCGACAGCTTCTTTTGCCTGTTTTTCTGATGAAAATAACAAGGCTTTAAGCAATAATAATAAAAGGACAATAGCTAGAGTAACTAAAATAATTTTTAAATAAGTGTTTTTTTGATTTCTTGTGTACCCCACAATACCACCTCTTTAAAAAGGTTGTTGATTTATATTATTCGGGGATATTGTGATTTATCTCTTAAAGTAAGATTCAGAGCCTGCAAAAAGGGATGCCTCCATGTAAGGAAGGCATCCCTTTTCTGCAATCAACCATCAATATTTCAACGCCACATTCTTCACCTGCGTATAATTCTTCAGTGCTTCCAATCCTTTTTCCCGTCCAAAGCCGCTGTGCTTATAGCCGCCGAATGGCTGGGTGATGCCTCCGCCTGCTCCATAGTGATTGATGAAGACCTGACCGCATTCAAGCGCATTGGCAACGCGGTGGGCCCGGCCGGCATTTTCGGTCCATACGCCTGCAACAAGTCCGTACGGTGTGCCGTTAGCGATTTCAATTGCTTCGTCTTCACTATCGAAAGTAGTCACGGTCAGAACCGGTCCGAAGATTTCCTCCTGGGCAAGATAATGGTTCGCCGGGACGTTATCAAAAATGGTCGGCTGGAGATAATAGCCTGATTCGCAGCCTTCGACAGGCTGGCGTTTTCCGCCAGTTGCCACCCTGATTCCGTCATCCTCTGCAAGCTGCAGGAAGCCCTGGATCCGCTCGAATTGCTTTTGGTTTAAAACGGGTCCAAGGTCAGGATTGTTGATTCCCTGCCCAATTCTCAGCTTTTCAAAGGATGCAGCGAGTTTCTGCACAAACTCATCCTTGATTGATTTTTCAATCACCAGGCGGGAGCCTGCAGAACATGTCTGTCCGGCATTTTGTATGATGGACTTTAACACCCACTCTAATGCTAATTCCTCATTGCAGTCAGCAAACACTACATTCGGAGATTTTCCGCCAAGCTCCAATGTTACCGGTACAATATTCTTCGCTGCTGTTTCCATGACTCTTTTTCCAGTCTCGACTGAACCGGTAAAGGTAACATGATTGACTCCAGGGTGAGCTGATAAGGCCGCTCCTGCTTCATAGCCATAGCCTGTTACCACATTGAGAATACCTTTTGGCAGTCCAAGGCTTTCCATTAGTTCAACAAGCTTCAGTGTGGATAGCGGCGTATCCTCAGCCGGCTTCAGTACTGCAGCATTGCCGGTTGCAATCGATACGGCAATGCTTCGTGCTGCGATTTGCAGCGGGTAATTCCAAGGAATGATATGTCCGACAACCCCAAGTGGTTCGCGGACAGTGTAATCGATAATGCCTCTTTCAACCGGGATTGTTTCACCCATGATTTTATCGGCCACACCAGCGTAAAATTCGAAATAGCGGGCAGCGATTTCCACATCAATTTCAGCCTGGACAAGCGGCTTGCCGACATTTAACGTTTCCAATTTAGCCAGTTCTTCTTTGTTTTCGCGGATGATATCTGCTGTTTTAAAAAGCAGTCTGCCTCGGTTATAAGCCTGCAGTGATTTCCACTCTTCCGAACGAAATGCCTTCTTTGCCGCTTTAACGGCACTGTCTACCTCAGCCTGATCCCCGCGCGGTACCAAAGCCAAAACAGAACCGTCTGCCGGGTTTTTCACTTCTATTAATTTGCCTTCGTCCGGAACCACCCATTCTCCATCAATATAGCAGCCTTGAACCTGTACGTCTGTTGCTTTCATTCTTTATATCCCCCTTCCGCCATCCACGTTCAGGACAGAGCCGGTCACAATCGCGGACTCTTTGGAACATAGATAGACAAGTGAATTGGCAATATCAATTGGCTGAATTAGCCTACCCAATGGCACACTCTTTTTAAAGACAGTATCCTTCGTTGCTTCAATATCTGCATCCTTTGAAGTGAACTGGCCAAGCATACCTGTATCGGCTGGTCCCGGATTAACGACATTAACACGAATTCCGTATTCCGCCAGTTCAATGGCCAAGGCCTGTGAAAAAGAAACAGCTGCTCCTTTTGAAGCAATATAAGCATTCAAGCCAGGGCGCGGACGCACCATAGAGATGGAAGCGATATTAACGATTACGCCCTCTCCCTGTTTTTTCATATAAGGAACCGCTTCACGGCATGTAAGAAAAAGAGATGTCGAGTTGACTGCCATTATCTTCTCCCAATCTGCCAAACTCACTTCTTCAATCGGTGTGGCTGATTGGGCGATTCCCGCAATATTAACCAGTCCGCTGATTTTTCCAAATGCTTCGCTTGCTTCAGAAAAAATCCTCGCTACGTCTTCTTCCTTTGTTAAATCACCGGCAATTGGCAGCAGGCGGTCCGTTTTTTCAGCACCATCCACATTCAAATCAACCGCTGCGACATAGGCTCCTTCCTCCAAAAACCGTTTTACCGTTTCTTTTCCCATGCCGCCCTGTGCACCGGTAACAACAAATACTTCATCCTGCAATCTCATTTTATAAACCTTCTTTCACTAGAAGTTTTTGCTGCAAAGCCTCGCTGATGGCGGATCCCATTTCACTTGTTGTAGAGGTTCCGCCCAGATCCGGGGTACGTACTTCTCCTTTGACCAGTACCTGTTCAATCGCTTCAATAATAACCGCCGACAGGTCCGCTCTTCCCAAATGCTCTAGCATAAGTGCTGCCGACCAAATCTGTGCAATCGGATTAGCAATTCCCCTTCCGGCAATGTCAGGTGCTGAACCATGGACAGGCTCGAACATCGATGGGAAATCGCCTTCCGGATTCAGATTGGCTGAAGGTGAAAGGCCAAGACCGCCTACTACAGCAGATCCCAGATCGCTTAAGATATCCCCGAATAGATTGGACGCGACTACTACATCAAAATCAGCTGGCCTTTCTACAAAATAAGCAGCAAGCGCATCAATATAATAGCTATCCATTTTAATAGACGGGTACTGCTCAGCTACTGTACGGACCACATCATCCCAGAGCTTCATCGAATGGATAATCGCGTTGGATTTAGTTGCGCTTGTAACGGATTTTTTGCCATGCTTCCTTGCGTATTCAAACGCGAATTTCGCTGCTTTGGCAGTACCGATCCGAGTAATGATGGTGTTTTGAACAGCCACTTCCTCTTCAAGGCCGGGATATAAACGGCCGCCGCTGTTGGAGTATTCTCCCTCAGCATTTTCACGGACAATCACGAAGTCAATGTCCTCTCCCTCAAAACGGGAAGATACACCCTTCAGCATTTTGACCGGTCTTAAATTAATGTACTGACGGAATTGCTTCCGGATTGGCATGATCAGCTCCCAAACGGTTACATCGTCCGGCACCCTTTTATCGCCAATCGCGCCGAATAAAATCGCATCATATTTTTTCAATGTTTCCAGCGCGTCATCCGGCATCATTTTTCCATGCTGGAGGTAGTATTCGCTGCTCCAGTCAAACGTTTCAAACTCCAGATCCAGCGTTGGATCCAACTTTTTCAAAAGCTCCAATACATTAACGGCTTCATTTACAACCTCAGGCCCGATTCCATCACCAGGCAATACAGCAATTCGATGGCTTCCCATTAACTATGCACCTCTTCCATTTCAACTATTTTTCCAGGATTTAAAATATTTTGCGGATCCAATGCTTTCTTGATCATTCTCATGACCGGCAAAGCAGTACTCCGTTCTTCCTTTAAAAATTTCATTTTTCCGATGCCGACACCATGCTCGCCGGTACAGGTTCCGCGGTGATCAATCGCGAACTTCACCATTTTTTCGTTAAAAGCATGGAAGCGTTCCATCTCATCCCGATCGTCTGTATTTAATCCAAATGCCACATGGAAATTTCCATCACCGACATGTCCAAGAATCGCACCATCAAGCTTGTATTCATCAAGGAGCTGGCGAGTATGGGCAATGGTTACGGCCAATTGGGAAATCGGCAGGCATACATCGGTCGCAACCAGCTTGCAGTTGGGCTTTCTGCCTAGTATGGCCAGGGCAGCCTGGTGGCGGGCTTCCCATAGCTGAGCCCGTTTCAGGGAATCATGTTCAAATTCGAATTTCACCGTTCCGGCATCTTCCATCAGCTCTTTGATGACCGCAATCCCCTGTTCAGTTGCTTCAGGTGTTCCGTTGTATTCCAAAAACAGAGTGGGCGCTTCATCAAAGTCAGTTCCTTTAAATTGGTTTACCGCTTGGATCGTTGCAGCATCCACAAGCTCCATTTTTCCAATATCAACACCGGACTGAAGCACAAGCTCAGCTGCCTTTCCGGCTTCCTCCACACTCTCAAAAGCTGCTTTTGCCACAACGGTTGCTTCCGGAATTCCGGCAAGCTTAAGCGTTAATTCCGTAAAAATGCCAAGTGTTCCTTCAGAACCGATCAGCAGCTCGGTCAGATTGTAGCCAGCAGATGATTTAACGGTTTGCCCGCCTGCCGCCACAACGCTTCCATCCGCCATAACTGCCTGAAGGCCGAGCACATTATGCTTCATCGTTCCGTATTTAACGGCGTTTGTTCCGCTCGCATTCGTCGCGGCCATTCCGCCAATCGTCGCGTCAGCGCCCGGATCAATCGGGAAGAACAGCCCATACTTTTTCAAATGCTTATTCAGCTGCATTCTCGTCACACCAGGCTGGACTTTTACAAGAAAATCCTCAGGATAGACTGCAGTGACTTCATTCATTAATGTGAAATCCATGCTGATTCCGCCATTGAGCGGCAGCAAATGGCCTTCAAGGCTGCTGCCCGCTCCAAATGGGACAATAGCCACCTTGTTTGCGGCTGCATATTTTACGATGGCCACAACTTCATCCTCCGTTTTCGGGAAAACAACCACATCAGGCTTCTTCCTTACGTGGTAATCCATTCCGCCTGAGTGATGCTCAAGCACCGTTTCATTGACACTGACACGTTCAGGGTCATTTAAAATCTCCAGCAAATCTTGATACATGTTCCTTCACCTCTATTTATCTAGTAAAAACAAGCTGATTGATGGCATGAAGCTTAAAATGAGTACATCGATGATCAGGACAATAATGAATGGCATGATCGCGCGAACGATATGCTCCAGCCTGATGTTGGCGATATTGGATGCTACAAACAAATTTATGCCGACTGGCGGTGTAATCATTCCAATTGCAAGGTTTACAACCATGATGACCCCAAAATGGACGAGATCCATGCCGGCTGCTGATGCGATTGGCACGAGAATTGGCGCCATGATGACGATCGCTGCTGATGTTTCCAGGAAGGTTCCGACAATCAGCAAGATGACATTAATAATGATTAAGATCATAATCGCATTTGACGTAATCCCCAGCATGCCTTCCGAAATTTGCGCCGGGATTTGCTCTCTTGTTAAGAGGAAGCCAAAGATCGACGCACAGGAAATAATGAATAAAATAACGGATGAAGTGATCGCCGAAGAAATGAAAATTTCCGGCAGGTCCTTCCATTTGATTTCCTTATAGATTAAAAGACCTACAATTAACCCATATACAACCGCAACAACAGATCCCTCTGTCGGGGTGAAAATGCCGCCGTAAATTCCGCCAAGGATGATTACAGGCATAAGAATGGCTAGAATAGCACTCTTAAACGCAGACGCCACTTCTTTTATCGAGCTCCTTTCCTCCTTGCCGTAGCCCCTTTTACGGGAGATGAAATAGGCAACAAGAATAAGAGACATTCCAACAAAAACCCCTGGGATGATACCCGCGATAAATAGATCGCCGATGGAGGCTCCTGCTATAACTCCGAATAAGATCAGCGGAACACTCGGCGGGATCATAACCCCAATCGTACCGCCGGCAGCCTGAATAGCGGTTGAAAAGCTCTTATCATAGCCGCGCTTTACCATTGCCGGTATCAGGATACTTCCTACTGCAGCAGTAGTTGCTGCTGCTGATCCGGAAATGGCTGCGAAAAACATACAGGTCACAATCGAAACCATTGCAAGGCCGCCATGAAGACTTCCAACCAGCGTACTGGAAAAAGTAATCAAGCGTTTGGATATTCCTCCAGATTCCATCAGCTTACCCGCCAAGATAAAAAATGGCACAGCCATAAGCGTGAACGAATCTGTCGACGTAAACATTTTTTGGACAATAACCATCAATGGAACATTATCCTGAACAATTAGAACAATCATGGAAGCGAGCCCAAGAGCGACTGCAACCGGAACATTAATGAGGAAAAGCATCAGCAGCAATCCGAATAATAGCCATGCCATCAGTTACTCGCCTCCTTTCCCCATTCCGAAACGGTTATGTAGAGCAGATTGATGACAAATAGAATACTTGAGATCGGAATGACTGTATACACAAGTCCCATCGGCAGCTGCAGGGCCGGCGAGGTTTGCACCATGCTTCGCTCGATAAAGACAAAGCTATTAACAATAATTTGATAGAAGAAGAACACAACTAAAAGAGTAGAAAGAACCAGCATGACTCTTCGCACCGCTTTATTTGCTTTTTCAAAAATCAGTTCGATGCTCGGATGTGCCTTAACACTCACGGCATAGCCCGCCCCCAAAAAAGTAATCCAAACAAGGAGGTAGCGTGATAACTCCTCCGTCCAGGCAAGCGGCTGATCCAGCACAAACCGGAATAGCACCTGTAAAAAGACCACAATAACCATAATGAAAAATAGAAGGATCAAGATCCATTTGATGAAAGCATTCAATGAATCTACTAATTTTTTAACCACCATAGACTTCCCCTTATGTGTAAAAAACTTGGTCTGTGCCGGCATCAAAGTCCGGCACTCGCCAAGTTTTCCTGTTTTGTTATTTTGTGTTTAAAATGGCGTCAAGTTTTTCCTTGCCGAATTGAGATTCATACTTTTCATATACAGGCTGGATCGCTTCGCGGAAAGGAGTTACATCCACTTCCTCGACGATTTCCATTCCCTGCTCTTTTAGTACCTTTAAGGATTCTTCATCAGACTTTGTAATCAGGTCGCGGATTTGGTCGCCCGCCTTTTTCGATTCTTCTTTTAAGATATCCTGATACTCTGCAGGAAGCGTATCCCATACAGATTTACTGAACATGATGACAGCCGGTGAATAGAGATGGCCAGTTAATGTCATGTGTTTTTGGTTCGCTTCATAAAGCTTGTACGTATCTGCTACAACGATTGGGTTTTCCTGCGCATCCACTACACCCTGCTGAAGAGCTGTTAACGCTTCAGTCCAGGCCATTGGCGTTGGCTTTGCTCCTAATGCATTGAAAGCATCAAGATGGATTGGATTTTCCTGAGTACGGATCTTTAAGCCTTTCAAATCTTCAGGCTTATTGATTGGCTGCTTGGCGTTCGTAATATGGCGGAAACCATTTTCACCCCATGCAAGACCAACAATGCCTACATTCTCCATGCCTTTTAAAAGCTCTTGGCCAATTTCTCCGTCCAGTACTTTGTAAGCGTGTTCTCTGGACTCAAATAAGAATGGCATGTCCACAATCCCAATTTCCGGATAGAAATTAGCAATCGGCGCTGTAGAAGAAACAGACATATCAGCCGTTCCAAGCGTAAGAGCCTCAGTCAGCTCTCTTTCCGCTCCAAGTTGGCTTAACGGAAATACTTCAATCTTTACCTTTCCGTCCGTACGCTCTTCCACATTTTTAGCAAGCTCCAATAAACCGATATGATAAGGATGGTCCTCTGTTAAAGAATGACCTGCCTTCAAGCTAAATGTTTTATCGCTATCCTTTTCACCTGAATCAGCTTCGCTGCCAGTCGAACTGGAACCGCCTCCGCCGCAAGCCGACAAAATCAGACTCAGCACCAGCATCGGCACTAACCACAAAAATCTCTTTTTCATCTCTCTAAATCCCCCTTTAATGTTTAACTTGTTAGAATATACAGGCAATTATAACACCTTTTCCGCTTTTATGCGGTAAATTTTTTGTGAATTTTTGAAATAATATAGGTACCAGGTACCACCCGAATTTTGTCGAAAAAAAAGTGCCTGCATTCTTTTCAGGAATGCAGACACTTTCTTCGTTCTTAATTACAGCTTCTTAGAAACGTCCTTTATGCTCTTCAAAGACCTTCTTTACTTTTTCTACAACCACTTTGGATCCGCCGCTGTTTTCCACGCCCTCAATCATCATCGCAATAAGGAGTTTTGGTGACTGAGGGTTATAGGCAACGAATAAACCGTTTTCCTGGCCCTTTTCGTCAGCGCTTTTCTTCAGCTCTGACGTACCGGTTTTACCTGCCAGCGGATAGTCTTTCATAAGAGCAGCTCGGCCGGTTCCGCCTGGCTCCTGAACCACCTTTGTCATTGCTGAAGCCACAGTGCTGGCTGTTTCCTCGCTCATCACGCCTTCTTTCAGCACCTGGCTCTTATCCTCACCTTCAATCAATACAGGCTTAATCATCGATCCTTTATTGATAAAAGGGGTATAAGACGCTGCCAGGTGAACAATGCTCATCTCCACTTCTCCCTGGCCGTAACCGGAGTCCGCCAGCTTTATTTCACTGTCCAGACTGCCGATTTGTGACTGCTCCAGCGGGAATGCATACGGAATCTCTTCTTCAAATGCAAATTTCTTAAGTCCTGCAGCAAACCGATCCTTCCCAAGCGCAAGAGCCTGCTTGGCAAAATAAATATTATCCGAGTACATCATCGCTTTTTCAAAATTAACCGGTCCGCCCGGATCTTTTACACGGGTGACTTTATAGCCTCCCCACCTGCTGCTCTTTTGCCATTGGAGCCCCCTTACATTAATCGTTTCATCCAAGGTTAACGTACCCTCTGTTAGTCCAATTGCTCCCGTTAGCGGCTTCATCACCGAACCTGGCGCATAGGTTTGCTTAAAGCGGGTCATAAGCGGCATGTCCTTATTTTCTTGTATCGCCTTCCACTCTTCAGCCGTAAAACCGAGTGAAGCCTGGTTCGGATCAAAGCTTGGACTGCTCACTAACGCCAGGGTGTCACCCGTTACAGGATCAATAGCCGCTGCCGTTCCCGGCTTTCCTCCCAATTCTTTAAATAAAGACTGCTGAAGATTCACATCAATCGTCAGCTGAATATTTTCGCCGTTCTCTACCGGCTTTTCAGCCAGCAATACTTCTGAACCGTCCTTCTTTTTAATGCCGATTTTGATTCCGTTCGATCCTTTTAGCCGTTCTTCCAGGACCTGCTCCAGCCCCCTTTTTCCGATACTATCAGTGCTTGAATAGCCTTTTCCCTCGCGCTCTTTAAGCTCTTCAGCTGTAATTTGCCCCACATAGCCAATCAGGTGGGCGGCCGATTCGCCAAAAGGATAAATCCTGCCCTTTGCATCCTGCTTTAACACTCCTTTTAAGGCAAAAACCTTATCAAGCGTTTCGCGATCTTCAGGGGAAACCTTCTTAATCGGCACAAAATAACTTGGCTGCACCCAGCTTGCATTCAAATTTTTATTAATCTGTTCCTCTGAAATCCCAAGCGCTTCGGACAACCCTTTGATGGTCTGTTCCTTCTGGTCCCCCATTTGCTCTGGAACCACACCGATTTCATAAAGTGTTCCATTTAGGGCTAGTGGGTCTCCGGTACGGTCCACAATATCACCGCGCTGTGCCGGAATGGTAGAATAACTAATCTTATCCTCCGCCCCCAGCTCCGGAAAAATATAGGTCGTATCCCAGGCTACAAACCAATTTTCCTCGTCCTCCACTTCCTCCTTCACAAGCTTGGCATCATGGGTAAAATCAATCTTCCCGGCAGCACTGTCCATGCTAGCCGAAAAAGGAAAGCTGGCGCTCTCTTCCTTCTTATATTCATTTTCCATATCAGGCTCATATGTAACCTTCAAATTGTCTATCTCCAAATCCTTATAAACCTTTTCATAGCGGCCTGCAAAATCCTCTTTGCTGATCGACTGCTTCGCATCCTCTGAAAGGAATTCATACATCTCTTTGAACTCCCGCTGATTCCAATGCTCCACATACTGTGCAAAGCGATCCTGCGGCTTAACCTCCTTATTGCACCCGCTCAAAGCGGCCAAAACCAGGGCAGCAAAAACAACAAACAAACTCCTTCTCATACAACACCCTCCCTTCCAACAGTTTACCATTTAATTCAAGAATTTACCTAGTACCAGGTACCACCCGAATTTTGTCGAATAATCCTTTTCACTTCAATCAAACGTTTGATTGATTTCTCTTTGTTACGCTCTGTTAAAGCTCAGTGCTGATATTGCCAGCCTGTTTTTTTGACTGGAAGTGAAACAGCTCACAGGTTCGGGGCTTTGCAGCCGATATAATGAAATTAGGGAACTATAGCAGTTTTTTCAAGGAGGGATTTAATGGAAACGAATTGGTCCATTTCTTTGGAAGATGGAGAATACGAGTGCAATTTGGAATTGGTGGTAAGGGAAGCCCTTGATGCAGTCCAGCAGACGGCGAAAGGATTTTATGTAAACGTCGTGACACCAGCGAACTTCGGAAATCCCGAGGATTATTTAAGTGAAGCCTTGCTGCTCTTCTTCGGAAATAAAATTGATATGAAATATATCGACCAATGCGGCTGTGGAGGGTATGTACTCAGAGTATGGAAAAACAAATAAATGATCTTGCCATCTTCAATAACTATCAAAACTGCCAAGTGATCCTGAATTATTATGAGGATGGCCTTCTAAGCAACAGGGAAGGTTTTCATTTTAGCTTTCTTAAAATAAGCGGTGACTGCCTTTCCTTTTATAAAAATAACGAAAAGTGCTTTACCATTTCATTAAAGGAATTCCCATTAAGGAATATCTGCAGTGATTTTCAGCATTATTTTATCTTTCACAATAATAAAGACCGTGTTGAAATCTACTTTACAAATTAAAATACCTAGAGTGAGCGGGTCCGTCCACTTCTAGGTATTTATCTTCATCTCATTATTTATCTTCAAAAATCTCCTGCCAATGACAATAAGCAATACCGCAGTAAAAATACCCAAACTATCAAATGCCACATCAAACAGCCTTCCATCCCTCATAAAAAACAGCTGCAAAAATTCGGTAATCACAGCATAAACGAAAGAATAAAGCACATTTAGAGATACAGAAGGATGTACCAAATACAAAGCCATTGTAAAGATAAAAAACACAAACGCATGCCCGGCTTTCCGCAGAAGGAAAGCCGTGGATAAATTAGCAGGCAATGGCTGCAGCAGATCTTTCATTGGCGGCTCCGGGGTCCAGAAAAATTGAATGCTCATCGTTTCTACGGCCGTTTCAATACTGGCCACACAGGTACAGATAAAAATCACCCCAGCCCAGCCTATTAGGATTACTTGTCTTAACAATGCCCATCACACCTTGCTGCCCTTTTAGCAAACTATTTTTGCCAGTAGGCAAGGTGCATATGCATGTAAACAAAAATTCATCAAAATAGGGAATCAATCAAACGTTTGATTGATTTCAAATCCCAGCAAAAAAGCCTCCCTTCATCAGGAAGCTTTTTTGTTTTGGCTGTTTTCTAAAAGATTGTTGTTTTTGATTAGATTTGTGAATAAAACAATAAATAAGGTTGGTTGATTGGAGTGTAAGGTGCGAGACTCCTGGAGCGGAAGTCAACCTCTCTACAATACTTGTTTAAAATGCAACAAAGTTTGCGAAAACAGCCTTGTTTTACAAATATGTATTTGCCTTGGAAGATGGGATCATTACTGACTTGCCAACACTGTTACTAATGCACTGATAGCACCTGTAAGGATGGGGAATGAAATATACATTGCTCTTTTCTTAAGCTTTTTCCTATGCGCAATCTCTTCTGGAGTGATCCAAGTACGGTTTGACATCAAATTTTCTCCTTTTCATTTTGATGGCAGCTGGCTGGCTTTATCTTTTTGATAGAGGCCCCTCTAGCTTTGCGTCATTACTTTTCAGTAATTTTGCCCTTAGATTATTAATAGTTCTTCCAAAGAAAGTTTTGGAGGCTCTAAACTGAATAAAAATTCTCAAAAAAGTCAGCTCGTTTCAACTACAAAACTTTTTTACCCACGCAAAAAGAAAATAAACATCTAAAATAGAAAAAAGTTTAATAGACGAATAAAGTCACAGGTTGGTAGTACTATTTACCTTTTTCCCATATAATTTAAATATTCAGTAATCAACGAACAATGAAATATACTAAAAGGAGCTGAAAGAATGCATACAGCAAGCCAAAAGGTTGGATGGCTGGAAGGAATTATTGAAGCAGTCCATGATGGCATACTGGTGATTGACCGGGACGGAATTGTGCAGATGATTAACGAGGAATATACCAATATCACCGGTGTAAGGAAAGAGCAGATTATCGGCCAACCCCTAATAGATGTTCGGCCAGGCGCGATGCTGCCAGCCGTTTTAAAAGACGGGAAGCCCCGTGCCGGGGTGTTCCGGAAGGAAAAATCGCTGGAGTATGTAGTCGATATGGCACCCGTTTATGAAAAAGAAGAAATAATTGGAGCTGTTTCGGTTTGCAAAAGTATTCCGGAGGTTTACCAGCTCACAAAGGAGCTGCAGAAGAGTAAAAAGCGGGTCAGCCAGCTTGAGAAAACGTTTGGAAGGATCCATCAGGCAAAGTATACCTTTTCAAATATTATCGGAAAGAATGAGCGTTTAAAAAAAATGATTTCGCAGGCCAAAAAGGCTGCTTCCTCTGATTTGAATATTCTTTTAACTGGAGAATCCGGTACTGGCAAGGAGCTTTTCGCACAAGCTATCCATAATGAGAGCACACGAAGCCCCTTTCCATTTGTGCCTGTTAACTGTGCAGCGATTCCAGACTCCCTGTTGGAAAGCGAATTATTTGGCTATGAGGAAGGCTCTTTTACAAATTCAAAGCGTGACGGTAAAGTCGGTTTGTTTGAATTGGCCAACCAGGGGACCCTTTTTCTGGATGAAATTGGGGACATGCCGCTAGACCTGCAGGCTAAGCTGCTGCGCGTCCTCCAGGAAGGCACATTCAGAAAAATTGGCGGTCTGGAGGAGCAAAAGGTAGATGTCAGGGTGATTGCTGCCACGAATAAGGATTTACTGAATATGGTTCAAAAGGAAAGGTTCCGGGAGGATCTCTATTACAGGATCAACACTGTCCACCTCTCCATCCCCCCGCTTCGGGACCGAAAAGATGATATACCGGATATTATCGCCTTTCTTCTAGGGGAACAAAAAAGCAATCCTGGAGTCCGGACAGACAAGGAGGCAATGAACACCCTTCAGCAATATGACTGGCCCGGCAATATACGTGAATTAAAAAACGCCATTCATTACTCTATAAATATGTGTGAAAGTAATGAAGTGAAGTTTGAACATCTTCCGGAAACGATAAAAAAATTGTTCAGCTCAAGCAATAAGCAAATCAAACCTATTCAGCCTTTAGAAGAACTTATAAGGGAAACGGAAAAGAAGGCTATTATGAACGTGTTAGAAAAAACAGGGACCAGTGTCAAAGGGAAAAAAGAAGCAGCTAAGCTTTTAGGCATTTCACTGGCGTCCTTATACAATAAATTAACAAAGCTGAACATCAAATTCTAAATTTCTAAAAATTTAGAAAAATTAATTTGTATTCCAGCAATTTAGAAACCGCCGCAGTAGGCTGGTTTGACAGGTTATTTCCAAAAAATGTTTCTATTTTTCTAGAAAGACAATTGACTTCCTAACCCTCAGAGCCTTTATTTTAAAGGCTTTTTTATAATGGCACAGTAATTGCATGGTTTTAAATGTGTAAGCGCTTTAAATATAAAAAGGGGGTTTTGCTTTGTTAGCATTAATGGGTTTTTTAACGATTGCAATCTTTTTGTATCTTATCCTATCTAAAAGAGTATCCGTTATCGTTGCCCTAATTTTAGTACCGATTATTTTTGGCCTTTTTACAACTGATATTAAAAGTCTTGGGACAATGATTTTAGAAGGAGTTTCAGGGGTAGCTCCTACTGGAATCATGCTTGCTTTTGCCATTCTATTCTTTGGACTTATGAGTAAAGCCGGCCTTTTTGATCCTGTTATCTCCAGGATTTTGAAGCTTGTTAAAGGAGACCCCTTAAAAATTGTCATCGGAACAGCGGTTATTGGCATGGTTACCCATCTGGACGGGTCAGGGGCTTCTACATTCCTCATTACCATCCCGGCTTTGCTGCCGCTTTATGAAAGACTGGGAATGAGCCGCCTTGTTTTAGCTGGGGTCGTGGCACTTAGTGCGGGAGTTATGAACATTGTTCCCTGGGGGGGACCGACTGCCCGGGCATCCAGCGCACTGGGAATTGATGCTGCGGAGCTGTTCAACCCTTTAATTCCTGCCATGCTTGCCGGAATTGCTTGGGTTCTTTTCGTCAGCTATATTCTTGGAAAAAGAGAACGCAAACGTTTAGGCATTCAGGATTTCCAATACAATTTTAATCAGGAATTAAGTGAAGAGGAACTAAAAGCAAGAAGACCAAAACTGCTCTGGCTTAACCTGCTTCTGACTGTTGTAACCATTATCGCTCTTATAAAAGTGTGGCTACCGCTTCCAATCATTTTTATGGTCGCTTTTGCCGTCGCATTGGTGATTAATTATCCAAATCCGAAAGAGCAGCAGGAACGGATTACAGAGCAGGCAACTGGGATGGTAACCGTTGTTTCCATCATTTTTGCAGCCGGAATTTTCACCGGTGTCCTATCCGGTACCGGAATGATTGAAGCGATGGCTAAAACACTGGTTGATTTCATTCCGGAAAGTACGGGTTCCTTTATGGCATTAATAGTAGCCATAACAAGTATGCCGCTCAGCCTGGTCTTTACTCCTGATGCTTATTATTTCGGCGTTCTCCCAGTACTCAGCGAAACAGCCAGCGCTTATGGAATCGACCCGGTCAACATTGGGCGGGCAGCTGTTTTGGGACAAATGACAACCGGATTTCCTTTGAGCCCGCTCACCGCTTCCACTTTCCTTTTGATCGGGCTTGCGAGAGTTGAACTTGGGGACCACCAGCGCTTTATCTTTATATGGGCGTTTGGAACAACGATTGTCATGTCGATTATTGCTTTTATAACAGGAGCTATCGCAATATAACCAGCTTAAAAAGGAGTGTTCAGCTTGCTGCGTATCGGATCTGGCGCAGGTTTTGCGGGTGACCGCATTGAACCTGCCAAAGCTTTAGTGGAAAAAGCAAATTTGGATTATCTTATTTTAGAAGGACTGGCGGAGCGTACAATTGCCCTCGCCCAAAGGCAAAAAAGGAATAACCCAAAGCTCGGCTACAATGAATATCTGGAAGAACGCATAAGAGCGCTCCTTCCCTCTCTACTAAAAAATAATGTCCGCCTCATTACAAATATGGGAGCCGCTAACCCCATCTCTGCTGCTGAAAAAATAAATGAAATTTCACAAGAAATGGGTCTGGAATGCAAGGTAGCGGCAGTAACAGGCGATGATGCAGCGAAAAAAATCAGCTTAGCCAGCAAGGTGCTTGAGAGCGGCAAAGACCTTCAACATTATGAACCGATTATTTCTGCAAATGCCTATCTTGGTGTGGAAGCGATCCTTCCGGCACTAGCTGCAGGCGCGGATATCATTGTAACCGGAAGGGTAGCTGACCCTTCCCTTTTCCTGGCTCCTATCATTCATCATTATAAATGGGATCTTGAAAACTATGAATTAATCGGCCAGGGCACCATGATCGGCCATCTATTGGAATGTGCCGGGCAAATTACCGGGGGCTATTTTGCAGATCCAGGATTAAAGGATGTCGAGGGACTCGCAAACCTTGGCTTTCCTTTTGCCATAGTAGAAGAGGATGGAACTGCCATTATTACAAAGATTTCCGGTACAGGGGGTACAGTCAATCTGCAGACGGTCAAGGAGCAGATGCTGTATGAAGTTCATGATCCAGCAAACTATATTACGCCGGACTGCGTTGCAGATTTTACGGGAGTAGAGTTAAAAGAATTAACTAGAGATCAAGTTCTCGTTCAAGGAGCCACCGGGAAAAGAAGACCCGATACCCTAAAGGTCTCCATTGGCTATTTTGCAGGCTACCTGGGAGAAGGTGAAATCTCCTATGCGGGTTCCACTGCACTGCAGCGGGCTCGGTTAGCTGAAAGTATTTTAAAAGAGAGATTATCAAAAAGCTTTTCTAATCTTAAAACAGATTTAATCGGAGTCTCTTCCCTCCACCATGGCCAGTACGGGGAAAACAAACCTTACGAAGTCCGGGTACGATCGGCTGCGTTGTGCAGAAATAAAGCAGAAGCCAAGCAAATCGGCCATGAGGTAGAAGCTTTATATACAAACGGGCCAGCAGGCGGAGGCGGTGCAAGAAAACGAGTCGAAGAAGTCATTGGAATTGTATCCACCTTAATCAACCGATCAGCCATTACCATAAAGACAGATATCCTGGAGTGAGATCATGAAAAAAGTAAAGTTAATCGAACTTGCCCATAGCCGGACAGGAGATAAAGGAAACACCCTTAACTTCTCATTGATTCCCTATAACGAGTATCACTATCAGCTGCTGGAAGAACAAGTAACGGCAGAAAAAGTTAAGAACCATTTAAATCAAATTATAAAAGGAAAGGTCACCAGATATGACCTGCCAAATATCAAAGCTTTTAATTTTGTATGTGAACAATCACTTCTGGGCGGAGTCACCACCTCCCTTGCAATAGATACTCACGGAAAAAGCATAAGCAGTGCAGTGCTCGAAATGGAAATCGAATTCACAAACTAACAATAAAGAAACGGCAGAGAACCTGGGTTCTCTGCCGTTTTTTATTGGTATAGTACCAGGTACCACCCGAATTTTGTCGAATAATCATTATTAACATTTAACTCCAGTTATGGAATCTATTAAACTTGTTAATTTTTGTGTATTTTTTGAAAAATATGTTCTTTTTTGTTGTTTATTTAGGTAAAATTACTCTGTAATCGATTTCATAATTTATAGGGGGAAACCACTTTGAATTCAAAGAAAAAATTCGCCGCTGCGGCTCTTGCTTTAGGGCTTGTCATTCCGCAGGTTGCACCTTCCATTTCATATGCAGAAGTGATGGATAAAGATGTTGTAAAACTTCGAATCATGGAAACGACTGACCTACATAGCCATGTTACAAACTATGATTATTTTTCCGGCAAAAATGATGATACTTTTGGACTAGCCAAAACAGCTACCCTTATCAAAAAAGCAAAAGGTGAGTCAAAGAATAATCTGCTATTTGATAATGGCGACTTAATCCAAGGAAATCCAATGGCCGATTATATCTTTAACGAAGACGCCCTGGACAAAGAAGGAAGCAAGCATCCTGTTTATAAAGCTATGAACCTTCTTGGCTATGATGCAGGTAATCTTGGAAACCATGAGTTCAACTATGGTCTTGACTTCCTAAAAAAAGCGACAGACGGTGCAAACTTCCCGTATGTAAACGCTAATGCTTACAAATACGATGGTGATAATGACCCTGCTAATGATGAAAACTATTTCACTCCATACGTCATTTTAGATAAAGAAGTAACGGACGAAGATGGCGAAAAGCACACTGTTAAAGTTGGGGTTATTGGTTTTGTACCGCCTCAAATTACTCAATGGGATAAAAATAACCTTGAAAATAAAGTAGTGACTCAAGATATCAAAGAAACAGCTAAAAAGTTCGTTCCTAAAATGAAGTCAGAAGGGGCAGATGTAGTCGTGGCGATTGCCCACTCCGGCATCGGCCTTCCAGAGTATCAAAATTTCGCAGAAAACCAAACATACCAGTTATCCACTGTCGAAGGAATTGATGCGATCCTATTCGGACACACTCATACAACTTTCCCTGGCAAAGACTATGCCGGAATCGACAAGGTTGATAATGAAAAAGGAACAATTAACGGAGTAGCTGCCGTTCAGCCTGGTTTCTGGGGCAGCCACTTAGGTTTAATTGATATGCAGCTTGAAAAAACAGGAGATAAATGGGAAGTTGTTGATTCTCAATCATCGGTAAGAGCCATTTACGACAGTGCCAATAAAAAACCATTAGTAGATGCAGACAAGGAAATTTTGGATGCAGTTCATGATGACCATGAAGGCACGATTGACTATGTAAACGCACCAGTTGGAAAAACAGAGGCTGACCTATATAGCTTCTACTCTCAAGTACAAGATGATCCAACCATTCAAATAGTAACCGATGCTCAAAAACAGTATGTTGAGAGATATATTGAAGGTACTGAGTACGAAGGCCTTCCTGTCCTTTCTGCGGGTGCCCCATTCAAAGCAGGACGCGACGGAGCTTCCGACTTTACAAATATTCCAGAAGGAACACTGGCTATTAAAGATACGACTTCACTATATAAGTATTCAAATACGGTCATGGCTCTAAAATTAACTGGAGCTGAAGTGATTGAATGGCTCGAATGGAGTGCCGGCCAATTCAATCAAATTAATCCAAACAGCAAAGAAGAGCAAATGCTTGTAAAAGAAAATAAAAGTGCTGCGCCAGGATTCCCAAGCTATAACTTTGATGTAATTGATGGAATTTCTTATCAAATTGATGTGACAAAGCCTGCCCGTTATGATAACGACGGCAAGAAAATCTCTGATTCTAGCAGAATTACAAATGTTCAGTTTGAAGGAAAAGCCATTGACCTTAAGCAAGAGTTTATCGTAGCGACAAATAACTACCGTGCCACTTTCTCACCTGTTGCAAACCCGGGCGGCGATAAAATCATTATTGAATCTCCGGATGAAAATCGCCAAATACTGGTAAACTACATTCGCGATAATGGCACGGTTAACCCTAAAGCAGATAATAACTGGTCATTTGCACCAATCAAGGGAGATGTGAATCTAGTATTCAAATCTTCTCCTGAAGCGAAAGAATTTGCCAGCGACAACATTACTTACCTTGAAACACTGGCTGATGGCTTCGCAAAATACCAAATTGATTTAAGTAAGGGACAAGCTGCTGCACCTGATTTCAAGGATGTTCCTAATGACCATTGGGCATTTGACTTCATCGCAGAACTGAAGGAAATGGGTATTATTAAAGGAAAATCTGCAGATATTTTTGATCCAAATGGCGAGCTTACTAGAGGACACTTTGTATCTATGCTAGTTAGATCTTTAAAGCTGGAAGCTTCAAAAGATCATCCATTTAAAGATGTTCCAGCCTACCTGGCTGATGATGTAGCTGCCGCCTATGAAGCAGGTATCACTACTGGCCGTTCATCTGGAAAATT
Source organism: Bacillus sp. ISL-47 (assembly GCF_018613175.1). NCBI lineage: Bacteria > Bacillati > Bacillota > Bacilli > Caryophanales > Bacillaceae > Bacillus > Bacillus sp. ISL-47. The sequence continues at coordinate 82,557 of NZ_JAGGQS010000006.1, forward strand.
TGACCCTAACACTTCTATTACACGTGAACAAATGGCTGCCATGCTAATCCGTGCATACGAAGTAAAATCAGGCAAAGAGTTTACTGCATCTAAAGAATCAAACTATGCAGATGCCAAATCTATCTCTCCTTTCGCAAAGGAATATGTAGATGGAGCATTCGAGCTTGAATTAATGACAGGTGCATATGGCAAATTCAATCCAAAAAATGACGCTACAAGAGCTGAAGCTGCAAAAGTAGTATCTGTATTATTAAAAAAATAATTTAGCAGAGATGCCCCGACTAATTGGGGCATCTTTTATTATGATAAAACGTTCTGGTATAATCTATTGACCAATGTGGCTATGTACCTTAGGGTCTTGAAAATAAAATACTAGCAACCCCTCCATTCACTATGGTTGCGCAGGGAATTACCATCTCACTCAGAATCAGGGCCATAATTCTTTTTCTTCCTTTTCATTAAGTTCACTAAGCCCCTCTTGAATTCTCATTCTATCCCCCTCACCCCTTGCCAATTTTACCCACCTGCATTAACAAAACCCTGGAGCCATCCCTTTCTATCCCTCCTTCCATTAAGACACCCTTTTTCTAGTACCAATTCATTATTCATCCATTCCAAGTTTACAAGTATAATAGACTAGTGAATTTAAGGAGGGATTATGTGAAGGTACGGAGATTTATTCTTTTCATCTCTATGATGATGGCATTATTTATTTTTAAGCCAGCTGTCGGACAAGCCGCCGATATTGTCAATCCAAAACAGACGTATACATATGACATGATGGTACGGGATATTAAGGATCTGGCCAGCCGGTATCCGGATATCATCAAATATAAGTCGATTGGAAATAGTGAATACGGCAGACCGATTTATGCAGTATCACTCGGTACGGGAAACGCGAACCTTTTTATCAATGGTTCTCACCATGCCCGTGAATGGATGACGACGAACTTAAGTATGAACATGCTTGAAGAATATGCAAAAATGTATAAGGGCCAGCAGACCTTCGGAGGATACAATGTAAAAAAGGTCCTGGACGAAACGACAATATGGTTCGTCCCAATGGTCAATCCAGATGGCGTTACGCTTCAGCAATATGGACTTAGCAAGTTTCCTTCAAGTGTACATAGCTCATTAATTAAAATGAACGAAGGCAGTACGGATTTTAAAAGGTGGAAAGCAAATGCAAAGGGTATTGACCTAAATCGCCAGTATAATGCTGACTGGGCAAATATCCGGAACAACTATCCATCTCCAAGATGGAGCAACTATAAAGGCACTGCTCCTGAGCAAGCTGCTGAAACAAAAGCCATTGTAAAATTCACAAAAGAAATTAACCCTGATATGGCTATTGCCTACCATACAAGCGGAGAAATTTTATATTGGTACTTCCATCAATCAGGAAGCAGATTAACCCGCGATCAGAATTATGCTAAAAAAATCAGCCAATATACAGGCTATAACATGGTCGCCCCTACCTCAAATCCATCGGGCGGCGGCTATACTGACTGGTTTGTATTAAAATATGGACGCCCGGGCTTCACACCTGAACTTGGCAAATATGCCGGAAATACGCATGTGCCAGTATCCCAATTTGATACAATCTGGGGGCAAAATAAATATGTCGGGCTATACTCAGCAAGCGAAAGCTATAAGCTCTACCTGGCAAGAGGCGGACAGCCGAAACCGGTAGAAGCAAGAGTTAAAATCGACGGAGTACTCCTTTCTTTACAGCAGCCTGCCCTTTATATGGACGGTCGCGTTCTAGTCCCTGTAAGAGGAGTTTTTGAAAAACTTGGCGCAACCATCCAATGGGAGCAATCAACCAATACAATTATTGCTAGAAAAGATGATACAACGGTTGAGCTAAGAGTTGGATCAAAGACAGCTAAAGTCAATGGTGAAGCAAAAACTCTTGATGTGGCTCCTATAATTGTTAATAATACAACGCTCATCCCACTGCGCTTTGTATCTGAAGCACTTGGAGCACAAATCGGCTGGCATCAGGAATCACTGACAGCTCTTATCTCTTCACCTGCAGAAAAAGATGTAACACCTCCTGAAAAACCGGTTGTAAATCCGGTTACAGACATAACTTCATCTGTTAAAGGTGCAAGTGAAGCAAATGCATTGGTAACTGTTAAAAAAGATGGAACTCTTCTCGGCCAATCAAAGGCCGGTGCCGATGGACGCTTTAGCGTTGATATCCCGGTTCAGAAATCTGAATCTGTTCTAACGATTACGGCCACTGACGCTGCAGGCAACACCAGCCCCGCCGTATCAGTGACGGTTACGTATACAAGTAATTTCACAGACACAGTCGGACACTGGGCTCAACAGCAGATTGCTTATCTAAAAGACCAGAACATTACTGGAGGCCTTTCTGATGGCAGCTTTGGCGTCAACAGACAAATCTCACGCTCTGAATCTGCAGCACTTCTTGTGAGGGCCTTAAAGCTAGATTCTGCAAACGTGACTGACCCTAACTTTGACGATGTAACAAAGGATCACTACTATTACAAGTCAATAGCTGCTGTCTATACACATGACATCATGCAAGGAATGCCCGGAAACCGTTTCAACCCGGATAAAACTTTAACCAGAGCTGAAATGGCAGCTATCCTTGTCAATGCATTCGATTTGAAAAAGAAAGAAAGTGCCGCATGGCCAGATGTGAAAAAAGATCACTGGGCATATGATGCCATTACTATTCTCTCTTCCAATGAATTAATAGAAGGCTATCCGGATGGTACCTTTAGACCTGACACTTCAATTAACCGTGCAGAGTTTGCTGCTCTGTTAGTCCGAGTGTTAACAATGGACCCTCAGCAGGCTGAGACCCTGAACGAGGAGCCAGCTGAAACGAATGAGCAAATAAAAGAAGGCAATCCTTCGACTGAAGAACAACCAGAAGAAGGCAATACTCCGTCTGAAGTACAAGCAGCGGAACACGCTTCTGAAGAAAGCAATACTTCGGCTGAAGCACAATCAACGAAACCTGTTCCCGAAGAACAAACAGAAAAATCCGGATCTGATGAACAATCAGAGGCAATTCCAGATACACAGACTGAAAATGGGGAAGCCATTTCAGAGGATGAAATTTCGGAGCAAAGCAGCAATTCTTCTGAGCTAAATCATAACTAAAAAGAAAAAGGCGTGATGCTTGTCATCACGCCTCAGTTTGTAGACAAAAAG
>NZ_JAGGQS010000069.1:0-21389 GCF_018613175.1 Bacillus sp. ISL-47
TCTAGTTTTGAAGGAATGAATGTTCTTCAAATCAAATAGTCTGGTGGCGATAGCGAGAAGGTCACACCCGTTCCCATACCGAACACGGAAGTTAAGCTTCTCAGCGCCGATGGTAGTTGGGGGCTGTCCCCCTGTGAGAGTAGGACGCTGCCGGGCAATAAAAAGAGCACCTGATGGGTGCTCTTTTTGTGTTTTTATTTATTTTTAGCTTATAAATATCGCTTATTTCTCTAAAGTAGACACTTTTTTTGGGTCACTCACCATGCTTTATAGGGAATAACGGTCACTTTCTTAGATTTATCGGTCAGAATTCCATTTTATCAGTCACTTCTTTCAATATATCGGTCAGATTTCATTTTTATCGGTCACTTTTCCCATATATCGGTCAGTTGGCTCTATGGTGCCTTTTTGAAGCAATACAACTATATCGAGCAATTAGAAACTTCCAACTTCCATTTTATTAAATATCGAATATTACCAAATATTAATTAGAGTTTCACAATTAATTGGTCTCAATCAAGGTAATGATTCCTCCTTGCCTCTACCGGCAGCATAAGTCCAGCAAAAATAAAAGGCCCCTGTTCAAGGAGCTCCCTTTTAAGAAAATATTTCTGGCATTGTTATTTTTTTTAGTTTCTTTAAGTAATAATTATATCTTGGATTACTTGTATCTGTAGTAATTAAATCTTTTTCACAATCTGTGCAGATAAAAGAAGTGTATAGATGTATTCCCCTTGTTTTAGCCTGCTCGCAAATGACACATTCTTCTCCTGCATGTTTTTTTGCTAATAGCGAACCCAATCACTCCACCTCCATACACTTATTCTGCCCAGTAATATTTTATTGTATACAATTTTTCGAATATTCATTGGCGGTTTTTTTGAGGTTACTTGATTAATATTGTATGATGGAAATCCCATTTGGGTGTATGTCTATCATGGATTTCTTTATAAAATTGCTTATTTAACGAGGGGACTGGCTATATTGCAGGTGTGGCTCTTTATAGGACATACCCTATTTGTTAAAATAGGATAAGAATCTAAGGAAAGTGCAATAATTGGTGATGAAATGAATCAGAAACGGACTCCATTATTTGATCAGTTGAAAAAGCATTCCTCACAGCACCCTATATCTTTTCATGTCCCGGGACATAAGTATGGAGAACTTTTAAGCTATGGAGAATCAGAATTTTTTAAAGATATTTTAAAGCTGGATGCCACGGAACTCGGCAGCCTGGATGATTTGCACTCTCCCGGTGGAGTGATATTGGAGTCTCAAAGGCTGCTTGCAAATTTGTACGGCGTCTCCACAAGTTATTTCTTGGTAAATGGGTCAACTGCAGGGAACCTCGCTATGATTATGGCGGCGGCTGAAGAGAATGATACCGTATTAGTTCAGCGAAATTGCCATAAGTCGATCCTTAACGGTATTTCTTTGGCTAAGGCTGATCCGGTTTTTTTAGCACCTGAATATAACCATGATTGGGGCGTGGCTGGAGGCGTACCGTTCGAGACGGTAAAAGAAGCAATCGGACGATACCCGCATGCCAAAGCGCTGATTTTAACGTATCCTAATTATTATGGAATGGTTTCCGACTTGGAGCAGATTATTACTCATGCTCATCACTATGGGATACCAGTGCTGGTGGATGAGGCGCATGGGGCGCATTTTATTGGAGCAAAGTGCTTTCCGGCTTCCGCTGTCCAACTCAAAGCGGATATTGTTATACAATCAGCCCATAAGACACTGCCTGCTATGACGATGGGGGCGTACCTGCATTTTAATAGCAAACTTGTAAATGAAAAAAAATTAAGCAGCTATTTGGGATTACTCCAATCAAGCAGCCCGTCATATCCAATTATGGCCTCGCTTGATATGGCCAGGGCATACTTAGCATCTTTTTCAGATAAAGATGCAGATAAACTATACGAAAAGATTGAAAACTTTAGGAATGCACTAAACAGAATAAGGGGAATTAAGGTCCTCTCTTATAAAAATAATATCGGTGACCCTTTAAAAGTTACAATTCAATCCACTACTTCTCTAAGCGGATATGAACTTCAGCAGATTCTGGAGCAGCATGGTATCTATGCGGAAATGGCTGATCCCTATAACGTCTTGCTCGTTTTTCCGCTGCTAAAATCAAACATGGACTACTCGGTTGAAGGGGTTATCAATTGTTTGGAGAAAGAGTTAAAAACTTATATAACCACAGAAGATCCAAAAAAGAAAATCATATTTTCAAAAGAGCCTGTTTCAGAGCTTTCTTTCAATCAAAAGAAACGAGAAGGCCATACCAAAAAAACAGTTCTGCTTGAGGACTCTGTCGGCAGGATAAGTGCACAGCAGGTGACCCCTTATCCGCCCGGCATTCCACTTTTATTTCCGGGAGAACCAATACACAAGGAAGATATCCAAAATATAAGAATTCTTTTGGAAGCCGGTGCGCGCTTTCAAAATGAGGAAAATATTCAACAAGGTACCATTAAGATATATGAACAGCTGGAGGAAGTATTATGAATAAGGGAATGTTTATTACCATTGAAGGGCCTGAAGGTGCCGGAAAAACAACCATCATTAGTTTACTGGCAAAGAGGCTTGGAGCGGAAGGCTATAAGATCCTTCAAACGAGGGAGCCAGGCGGAATTGAAATTGCTGAACAAATCAGAGGTGTAATCCTCGATAAAAATAATACAAAGATGGACCCGAGGACCGAAGCTCTTTTATATGCAGCGGCTAGAAGGCAGCACCTGATTGAAAAGGTGAAGCCCGCATTAGAAAAAGGGTATGTAATATTATGTGACAGGTTTATTGACAGCTCCCTTGCTTATCAAGGGTATGCAAGAGGATTAGGCATTGAGGAGGTTTTCTCCATTAATAGCTTTGCAATTGAGGGAATGATGCCTAAGCTAACATTGTACTTCGATATTGAACCAGAGGCTGGGTTGGAGAGAATCAATCAGCATAAGGGCAGGGAAGTAAATCGTCTTGACCTGGAAAAATTAGATTTTCACCATAAAGTACGGGAAGGATATCTCAAATTAATGAACCTTTATCCTGACAGAATTTATAAGATTGATGCTTCCAGGCCGGTAGAGGAGGTATATAAGCAGGCAGATGAAAAATTAAAAGAAGTGTTAGAAGGGAAAATATAAGAAGGGCCTTAAAGATTTTATATCTTTAAGGTTTTTTTGTAAGAGTGCAAGAGCGTGTGGCTATCTGCTATATGTAAGGCAGCAGCTTCAGCCGGAAATAAAAAAGAGGCAATTTTTTTAAAAATAATCTCCGCAGTATTCCCTTAATTTCTGCTTGAGCATAAAATAATTGATATAATAAAGGTAAGAAACAACGGATAAAAAACTGTAAAGGGGTTGGGTCTATGAAATTAATCCTGGCAGTAATACAGGATCAGGACAGCAATAAACTTATGAATGCCTTGGTGGATAATAATTTTCGAGCAACAAAATTGGCCAGTACAGGCGGTTTTTTGAAATCCGGGAATACAACTTTCATGATCGGCACAGAGGATATTCGGGTAGAACGGGCTTTGCAGATTATTAAAGAAAACTGCCGGGCAAGAGACCAGCTTGTTGCACCCGTATCACCAATGGGCGGAAACGCTGATTCCTATGTGCCCTATCCAGTAGAAGTAGAAGTGGGCGGTGCAACCGTTTTTGTATTGCCGGTTGAGCAGTTCCACCACTTTTAATAAACCATTATTATTTTTACAGGGTCCAATGCTACCTTTTTCGGAGGATTAATGTATGAAAATCAACCAGGATCTTCGGCTCAAAATGGAAAATATCCGCCAGGACCAAAAGCAGGCAGCGGGGAATGGCACCAAGTTTTATGAACTGGTTCAGAAGCAGGACCAGAAGTTGCAGGCTTCACAGCTCCAGGGATTATTAAAAGAGATTGATGCCGCCGGTGAACGCCTTGCCCGGTCCCGGACTTTTAAGGACTTGGCAAAGTTTAAAACATTGGTTAAGAAGTTTGTGAAGGAAGCCGTTGAGTTTGGCATGGAGCTAAAGCAATCACATAGCTGGAATCAATTTGGACAAGGCAGGTCGCTAAGGGTTGTCGAAACCGTTGATGAAAAGCTTTCTGAGCTGACAGATGAACTAATGAAAAAGGAAGAATCCTCGATTGATATACTTGGAAAAGTCGGAGAAATTAAAGGTCTTTTAATAAATTTATATACGTAAGTGAGTGATTGTTGTGGGAAAAACGTGGGAACAGCTGGAGTCCATACAGCCAGTAGTATTGAAAATGTTTAAAAATAGCATAGTGAAGGATCGGCTGGCCCACGCCTACTTGTTTGAGGGTATGAAAGGGACAGGGAAGCGGGAAGCGAGCACACTTTTGGCAAAAAGCCAATTCTGCAAGGCTCCCGTTGAAGGGTATGTTCCATGTGAAACATGTTCAAACTGTAAAAGGATTAATAGCGGTAATCACCCGGATGTTCATATTGTAGAGCCGGACGGACTCTCTATTAAAAAGAATCAGATTCAAAGCCTTCAGGAAGAGTTTTCAAAAACAGGTGTAGAATCAAAAAGAAAACTTTATGTGATTGTACATGCAGACAGGATGACTGTAAATGCTGCCAATAGTCTGCTGAAATTTCTGGAGGAACCTCATGCGCAAACGACTGCCATTTTAATTACTGAACAGTCCCAGCAAATGCTTCCTACTATTCTATCGCGCTGCCAGACGATTTCTTTTAAACCTTTGTCCCCAGCTGAAATGATCGAACAGTTAAAGAATAATGGAGTAGATCCTAGCCGGGCACCATTACTTGCACAAATTACCAATAATTTGGATGAAGCTTTGGAGTATAGTTCTGATGATTGGTTTGTACAAGCACAAAAAATAGTGTTAAAATTATATGAAGTGGTTAAGAAAAATCCGCTTGAGGCAATGGTTGCCCTTCAGGAGGATTGGTTCTTGCACTTTAAAGAGAAAGAGCAGATTGATCGCGGCTTAGATTTATTACTTCTTATTTTTAAAGATTTATTATATATACAGCTTGGGAAACAGGACCAGGTTGTCCATCTAAACGAAAAGAATCGTTTAGAGCAGTTTGCACTGCAATCTTCTACAAAGCGACTAACAGAACAGATGACGGCTGTTTTGGAAGCGAAAAGAAAATTGCAGGCAAATATGAATCCGCAGCTGTTGATGGAACAGCTTGTGTTAAAATTGCAGGAGGGATCTTCCTTTGTATGATGTAGTAGGAGTGCGCTTTAAAAAAGCGGGCAAGATATATTATTTTGATCCCGGAGATCTCTCAATACAAAAGGATGACTTTGTCATTGTCGAAACCGTTAGAGGCGTAGAGTACGGAAAAGTAGTGATAGCCCCGAAACAGGTTGATGAACATGATGTTGTCCTGCCATTAAAAAAGGTCCTTCGTATTGCAGATCAAAAGGATCGCATGATTGTTGAGGAGAACAAGCAGGCCGCTAAAGAAGCATATGAGGTTTGCTGTGAGAAGGTCAATACACATCAGCTTGATATGAAGCTTGTGGATGTTGAATATACATTTGATCGAAATAAAGTCATATTTTATTTTACGGCTGATGGGCGGGTTGACTTTCGTGAACTCGTAAAAGACCTTGCAGCCATATTTAGGACAAGAATTGAACTTCGCCAGATTGGTGTGAGGGATGAAGCAAAAATGCTGGGCGGCATAGGCCCTTGTGGAAGGATGCTTTGCTGTTCCACATTCCTTGGCGATTTTGATCCGGTATCCATAAAAATGGCAAAGGACCAGAATCTTTCGTTAAACCCTACGAAAATTTCAGGTTTATGCGGGCGCTTAATGTGCTGCCTGAAATATGAGAATGACGAGTACGAAGCAGCTAAAGAACAGCTCCCGGACCTTGGGGAATGGATTCAGACCCCTGATGGACCTGGAAAAGTCGTAGGCTTAAATATATTGGAGCGTGTACTTCAAGTGGATGTTAAAGAACAGGAGCGCGTACTCGAATATACACTCGATGAAATTTTAAAACAAGGTGCTGTATCAGTTCAGTCCACAGATTAAGAGGTGGAAGGCGTGGATAAAAAAGAAATCTTTGACTCAGTAAGTAACATGGAAACCCAAATTGGAGAGTTATATCAGCAGCTTGGTGAGTTAAAGCAGCATTTGGCAGAAATACTTGAAGAGAATAACTCTTTAAAGCTGGAAAATGAACATTTAAGACGCCATTTAGACATATCTACAGAAAAGGAAAGCACATCGGTTAAAAAGAAAAAAGCAGTGCAGCCTGCCGGAGATACGGATGATGATAAGGTGATCGATATCGGTGAAGGCTATGATAATCTTGCCCGCCTCTATCAGGAAGGTTTTCACATTTGTAATCTCCATTTTGGCAGCCCTAGAAAAGAGGGCGACTGCCTGTTTTGCTTGTCTTTCCTTAATAAAAAGTAAACTTTTAGCCTTCCTGATTAAAGGAAGGCTATTTTTTCCATATGAAAGAGTCTTAATCAGTCTTTTTCAAAAAGGGAATACTAAAGGAAAGTGCTGACATTGGCTCTCTGTTGATTAAAAGTGAAGGCGTGAGATCCTCGAAAAAGCATTCGCATTTTCTTCGTCCGATCCCTGTTCAAGAATGCTGGCCAAGGCTCAGAGCGCCGCAGAGGGCCCGGACCGCCCTCTGTTCGCTGAAGCCTGGAGAGGATAATCAACAGAAAAGTTTATTCATCAAAGCTTTCAAAAAGAATACATTTAGGAAACAGAGCATGGAGGATCAGGTATGGACTTTTTAAAAGAAGGTGAGCGGCTGGATTATTTGCTGGCAGAGGATATGCGTATTATTCAAAGCCCGGCTGTATTTTCTTTCTCGCTGGATGCTGTATTGCTGGCCAGGTTTGTATATGTGCCAATTCAAAAAGGCAATCTTATTGATTTATGCAGCGGAAATGGGGTGATTCCGCTCTTTTTAAGCGCAAGAACAAAGGGAACAATTACAGGGGTGGAGATTCAGGAGCGATTATTTGATATGGCAGCAAGGAGCATTGAATACAACAATCTTAAGGATCGTATTCAAATGATCCATGGAGATATTAAAGAAATGCCCAAGGTTCTGGGGTATGGGAAATTTGATGTTGTGACCTGCAACCCTCCGTATTTTCCTACACCATCCCGTGATGAAATCAATGAAAATGAACATTTAGCCATTGCCCGCCATGAAATTCTATGTACTCTGGAGGATGCCATTAAAGCATCAAGCCAGCTGGCGAGACAGGGCGGCAAGGTTGCATTTGTTCATCGGCCGGGCAGATTCCTGGATATCGTCACCTTAATGCGGAAATATAAGCTTGAACCAAAAAAAGTGCAATTTGTGTATCCAAAGGCAGGGAAGGAAGCGAATACCCTGCTGATTGAAGCTGTTAAAAACGGAAGCCCGGATTTAAAAATCCTGCCGCCCTTATTTGTATATAATGATGAAAATGAATACACACCTGAAATAAGAGAGATTTTATATGGAGAATAGCCACTATTTTTATGTTCTTCATTGCAGGGATGGCAGTTTATATGCAGGCTACACGAATGATCTTGAAAAAAGAATAAAGGTCCATAATGAGGGAAAAGGAGCCAAGTATACAAGAGGCAGAGGGCCGGTTAAACTGATTTTCTCTAAATCATTTTCGGATAAGAGTGAAGCTATGAGAGCTGAATATGAATTTAAACAATGGCCCAGGAAAAAGAAGGATGAGTTTTTAAAACTACATAATATTTCATTATAAAAATTTTAGAACGGTATAGCTCCGAGCGCCATCAGCTCGAAATCTTAAGTATGTCTAGTTTCGGCTAGGGATTCGAGACATAAGGCAACCCCTTTTTGAAGGTGAAAATACCTTCGATGGCGCTCTGCGCTTTTCGCGAGGAAACGGGTGGTACATATGTGGCAGCAAAAAAGCTTTGAGAATGAAGAGACAAAAGGAATCCTTTATTTAGTTCCAACTCCGATTGGAAACCTTGAAGATATGAGTTTTAGGGCCGTAAGAATTTTAAAAGAGGCTGATTTTATTGCTGCGGAGGATACACGCAATACAAAGAAGCTTTGCAATCATTTTGAGATTGTAACACCAATTATTAGTTATCATGAACATAATAAGGAAGCAAGCGGGCACAAGCTTCTGGAGAAAGTCGCCAATGGGGCGAAAATTGCCCTTGTCAGTGATGCTGGGATGCCGGCTATTTCAGATCCAGGCTATGAGCTTGTAACAGCTGCTGTTGAAGAACAGCTGACGGTTGTACCGCTTCCTGGGGCAAATGCTGCATTAACCGGGCTGATTGCTTCGGGAATTAATACACAGCCTTTTTATTTTTATGGCTTCCTAAACAGGCAGAAGAAAATAAAAAAACAGGAGCTGGAAAAGCTGGCGAAGCTATCTGCGACAACAATTTTATATGAAGCTCCGCATCGACTTAAGGAGACCCTTTCATTGATTGAAGATTTGATGGGAAACCGGAACATCTCCTTGTGCCGGGAACTAACGAAAAGATATGAAGAATTTATTAGGGGAACAGTTTCCGAAGCAATCGAATGGGCCGCCAGCGGAGAAGTAAGAGGAGAATTTTGCATCATTATTGAAGGGGCCTCTGAGGATATGAAGGTAGAAGAACCAGTATGGTGGGAAAATGTTTCAATAGAGGATCATGTAAAGCATTATATAGAAGAAAGTGGGTTAGCCAGCAAAGAAGCCATTAAACAAACAGCAAAGGACAGGGGATTAAACAAACGGGATGTATATCATGCCTACCATGTCGAGCAATAAAAAAAGCTTCTCACAGGGGTGAGAAGCTTTTCTCTTTATTATTTTACTAATTCAAAGGTACTTTGAATTTCTTTTAATAACTGTTCAGCACCGTCACGGCTAAGGATTAGTTTTCCGTTAGCTAAAGAGATATTTTCGTCAGAAACTTCCCCGGTAACCTGGCATGTCATGTTTGGCTTGTACTTCTTAAGGATGATTCTTTCGTCATCTACGTAGATTTCCAAAGCATCCTTTTCTGCAATTCCCAATGTACGTCTTAATTCAATAGGGATAACAACGCGGCCAAGCTCATCAACTTTACGAACAATACCTGTGGATTTCATAATAAATTTCTCCTCTCAAATCTCCAAATAATATTTTTCTCTATCTATGTTGTTTCGTCATTATTCGACAAAATCTTTATTAATTACATAATACCAGCCATTCCCAAATACGTCAATTACTTTATGTTTAATTCAAATAGAAAATTTTAGGATATACATTGAAGTATTGATACATTAGGGTTTTATTGCTGAAATGTAATAAGAGGAGAATGAAAAATCAAGGTTTTTGCTATATGCCTTAAAATGACTTGTTTCGACATTTCGACAAAATTCTACAAAAGTTTTTATTACCGATATAATAATATTCGAAGGTTCATTTCCTTTTATAGGGATAAAGAAGGAGTTTAATTTAAATTTTTTATTAAGGATTAACTTTTTAGAAAAAAGATTCATTCGTTCATATCTGCCTATTGGTTGCACAATTTCAAGTTTTTAGGTATATTTTGATGGTATAAGAGGTTATGATGACGAATATAACATCTTGAAAAACACAGATATAGCAGGCCCAATACCGGCACGATTTTCTGATTCTCACTCTCGTCCACATTGGGCGGGATTTTTTAATAGTTGATGAGATTTTATTAAAAAGAGTCCATAATAAGCTTAGCTGCATATATTGTGCAACCAAGCTTTCTTAAAATAAGGGAGGGAATCTTATGGAGGAAAAATTAAAGACTTTTTATCTGACCACTCCAATTTATTATCCTAGCGGAAATTTACATATAGGGCATGCCTATACAACTGTAGCCGGTGATGCAATGGCACGTTATAAGCGTATGCGCGGCTATGATGTTATGTACTTAACTGGAACAGATGAACATGGTCAGAAGATTCAGGAGAAAGCGGAAGAAAAAGGAGTTACTCCGCAGCAGTATGTAGATGAAATCGTAGAAGGGATCCAGGATTTATGGAAGAAGCTTGATATTTCCTACGATGATTTTATACGTACGACTCAAGACAGGCATAAACAGATTGTAGAAAAAATCTTTGCCCAGCTTGTTGAACAGGGAGATATTTATCTTGGTGAATACGAAGGCTGGTACTGTACTCCTTGTGAGTCTTATTACACAGAGCGCCAGCTGTCAGATGGAAACTGCCCTGACTGTGGACGTCCGGTTCATAAAGTAAAAGAAGAATCCTATTTTTTCAAGGTCAGCAAGTATGCTGACAGGCTTCTGCAGTACTATGAAGAAAACCCATCCTTCATTCAGCCGGAATCCCGCAAGAATGAAATGATTAATAACTTTATTAAGCCTGGACTCGAGGATTTGGCTGTATCCCGTACAACGTTTGACTGGGGTGTGAAAGTTCCCAATAATCCTAAGCATGTTGTTTATGTGTGGATTGATGCTTTGTCCAATTATATTACAGCTCTTGGCTACGGTACCGATGATGATTCAAAGTACTTGAACTACTGGCCGGCAGATGTTCATTTAGTAGGAAAAGAAATTGTACGCTTCCATACTATTTATTGGCCAATTATGCTTATGGCTTTGGATCTCCCTCTGCCTAAAAAAGTGTTTGCGCATGGCTGGTTATTAATGAAAGACGGCAAAATGTCCAAATCTAAAGGGAATGTAGTTGACCCAGTCACGTTAATTGACCGCTATGGACTGGATGCACTCCGCTACTACTTACTTCGCGAAGTGCCATTTGGGGCAGACGGAGTGTTCACGCCTGAAGGCTTTGTGGAAAGAATCAATTTTGACCTTGCAAACGATTTAGGAAATCTTTTAAACAGAACGATTGCCATGGTTAATAAATATTTTGACGGTGTTATCCCATCTTATAAAGGCTCCGACGGCGAGTTTGACCAGCTGCTCCTTCAAATGAACCGTGAGACTGTTTCCAAGTATGAGGAAGCAATGGAAAAAATGGAGTTTTCTGTGGCCCTTTCTGCCGTTTGGCAGCTTGTTAGCAGGACGAATAAATATATAGATGAAACGCAGCCTTGGGCGCTTGCCAAGGAAGAAGAAAAGAGAGAAGAGCTTGCAAGTGTAATGGTACATTTAGCAGAGTCTCTACGCAGAATTGCTGTGCTTCTTCAACCTTTCCTGACCCGTACACCGAAAGAAATTTTCACGCAATTAAATGTAAACGAAGAATCCTTAACATCTTGGGAAAGCCTTGAAACTTTCGGACTGATCCCGGAAGTTACAAAGGTCGCAAAGGGAGAACCGATCTTCCCTCGCCTTGATATTAATGAAGAAGTGGAATTCATTAAAACAAAAATGCAGGGTTCAGCTCCTAAAGAAGAAGGCAAGCCTGAAGCAAAAGCAGAAGAAAAACCGGATAGCGAAGAAATCACCATTGATGATTTCATGAAGGTCGATTTAAGAGTGGCGCAGGTTATCCAGGCTGAACCAGTGAAAAAGGCTGATAAGCTACTAAAACTGCAGCTGGACCTTGGCTATGAAAAGCGCCAGGTTGTTTCTGGCATTGCAAAATTTTATAAGCCGGAAGAATTGGTTGGCAGAAAAGTCATTTGTGTAACCAATTTGAAACCTGTTAAACTTCGCGGTGAGCTTTCAGAGGGAATGATTTTAGCAGGAGGGAAAGACGGCGAACTTTCGCTTGCTACCATTGCAGAATCTCTTCCATTAGGAGCAAGGGTTAAATAAAAATTATTCATTTACATGATAAAAATTAAAAACATAGAAGTGTTAAGCGTTCAACGTAAGCATTTCTATGTTTTTCTTTTTTAGAAAGGCTGTTTTCATTGCACAAACGAGTTAATAGCGAAACACTACGGGAATAGCTTTACCAATGAGACTCCACAGACGCAGAGCGTCGGCAGCCCGTGGAAAGCGAGTGCCTGCAGCGGAGATTTACGGGCATAGATTATAAGCTAAAGACCCTTTAGGGATATTATTTTATAAAAATAAAATAGGATGAATTTTTGACGAAAAGATTCTTAAAAAAGCCCCTAAACCATATCCGGTCTGTTACATGAGTGAAAAAATTGTAATAGAAAAATAATATAAGCAAAAAGGAGTTTTTTTCATGTTTTTCGACACACACGCACACTTAAATGCAGAACAATATAACGAGGATTTGAAAGAGGTTATAGACAGGGCATTAAGTGAAGGAGTCTCCAATATTGTAGTTGTAGGGTTTGACCGCCCAACAATCGAAAAAGCCATGGAACTATCAAATGAATATGATTTTATTTACGCAAGCATTGGCTGGCACCCCGTCGATGCAATTGATATGACCGATGAGGACCTTCAATGGATTGAAGAACTTTCTCAGCATCCAAAGGTAGTAGCCCTTGGAGAAATGGGCTTGGATTATTATTGGGACAAGTCTCCTAAGGATGTTCAAAAAGAGGTTTTCAGAAAGCAAATCCAGCTTGCGAAAAAGGTCAAGCTTCCAATCGTCATCCATAACCGTGATGCAACTGCGGATATAGTAGAAATTCTGAAAGAAGAAGGAGCCGGAGAAGTAGGGGGAATCATGCATTGTTTCAGCGGCAGTCCTGAAACTGCAAAAGAATGCGTAGATATGAACTTTTATATTTCTTTGGGAGGGCCCGTAACTTTTAAAAATGCAAAGAAGCCAAAGGAAGTCGCGGATGCTATTCCATTGGATAAGCTTTTGATTGAAACTGATTGCCCATATCTGACTCCTCACCCATACAGAGGAAAAAGAAATGAACCTAGCTATGTAAAACTAGTTGCCGAGCAGATAGCAGACATAAAAGGGATATCTATAGAAGAAGTTGCAAGCGCGACAACCGAAAATGCAAAAAAATTATTCGGCATAAACTGATAACCCTTTTTGTCGAATGCTGTAGGAGCTTGTCCAAATTTTTTCTGTTTCTAAAAAGTTCTACATGCCTTCTTCGTCTCATAGGATAACCATGTCGATAAGTCTCTCTTTCCTTTCTCTTGATTTTTTTGCATAATAGGAAATACGTTTACGAGGACGCTTGCCATTTACTAGAAAAAATAGAGCAGAATCGCGATCTGCCTTTCTATATTCCAGTAAAAAGAAAAGAAGGATTTTTCAATGCAGTGTTGAAAAGTATAAAACCAAGGCAAGCTGAATTTGCAACGGGATAATTACAGGAAAGGGATGCATAGTGGGGAGCTGTCTTTCATACATAAAGATAGTGTGCAGTTCTTTATAGGCAAGCAATAGTTTCCTGACATCTGCCATTCTCTATATGCTGAAGGGGAAACGAAAGAGTTGACAGCCGGCAAGATACTCTATATAATCACTCCGAAGAGAAAAGGAGGCGTTTTTCATCGTGATTGAAAACATGAAAAACCTGTTATCCAAGTCTTTGAGTAAAAAGAAATTGGCCATTTTTTCTGCTAGTTTAATAGTTTTTGCAGCTGCTTTCGGTTTCGTTCTATATGAAACGTCTAAGAAAACAGTGGCATTGACGCTGGATGGCCAAGAGAAAGTCATCAAAACGCATGCAACAACGATTCAAGATATATTCGATGATCTAAATATTTCATTGCGCTCAGAGGATTATGTGTTTCCCTCGGTAAACACACAGGTTAAGGACAATCTGGAAATTGTTTATGAACCGGCTAGACAGGTGCAAGTTGTAACAGATAACGAGAAGAAAACGATTTGGACCGCAGCAAAGACGGTTGAGGAAGTGTTAAAGGAGCAGAATATTGCTTTGAATGAACACGATAAAATTCAGCCGAAGCCAGAAGAAAAAGTTAAAAGCAACATGGAAATACAAATTGAGAAAGCATTTTCTTTAACGCTTAATAATGGCGGGAAAGAAAAGCAGGTTTGGTCAACTTCGACTACGGTCGCTGACTTTTTATCACAGCAGGGAATCAAAATAAATGAATTAGACCGTGTTGAACCAAAGTTGGAAGAGACAGTCAAAGCCGATGACACTATAAAAGTCATTCGAGTTGAAAAAGTCACCGATGTAGTGGAAGAACCAATTAATTTCGCAGTTGTTACGAAAAAGGACAAAAATCTGGCTAAAGGCACTGAAAAGGTTGTGAATGCAGGAAAAGCAGGCCTTCTGACAAAACAGTTTGAAGTCGTTTTGGAAAATGGCAAAGAAATTTCCAGAAAACTGATCAGTGAAAAGAAAGTTAAAGAAAAGCAGGATAAAGTCGTTGCTGTTGGAACAAAGGTAGCTGCGGCAACACAGGTAGTGTCCCGTGGAACCAGCAGTAAGGAAGGCGGAAAAGAAATTTACGTATCCTCTACAGCATATACTGCCCATTGCAGCGGCTGCTCTGGCAAGACGGCAACTGGATTGGATCTGCGTGCAAATCCGGGTGCAAAGGTAATAGCTGTCGATCCAAGTGTAATTCCGCTTGGAACGAAAGTTTATGTTGAAGGCTATGGTTATGCAGTTGCTGCTGATACAGGCGGAGCTATCCGAGGGAATAAAATTGATGTTTTCTTCGCCACTAAAGCAGAAGCTTATAAATGGGGAAGAAGAACAGTAAAGATTAAGATTTTGAATTAATTTTAGCTTAATATAAATATTTCATTAAATGCAGGGGCTATCCCCCTGCATTTTTTATTGCTCAGCGGAGAAGGTTAGAAATAACATTTTTTCTTTTGCCGGCACTTTCAGATATAATAAAAAATATTCTTTATAAATATATTCTTCTTTCATGTATTTAGACGAATTACATTACAGAAATGTTTCAAGTTTTTTTCATTTTTTTTATAAATTTTTAAAAAGTTAGGCAGGCCGGCAAAGGGCGGCTGTTTGAAATATAGAGGAGGAAATATGAAGATAAAAGAGATCATTGTTGTGGAAGGCAAGGATGATACAGCGGCCATCAGAAGGGCGCTAGATGCCGATACAATTGAAACAAATGGTTCAGCCATTAATCAGGAAACAATCGAAAAAATTAAGCTTGCACAGCAAACAAGAGGTGTTATCGTATTTACAGATCCGGATTTTCCCGGGCAGAAGATAAGAAATACGATCACAAATGAAGTACCGGGCTGCAAGCATGCTTTTATAGAGAAAGCGGATGCCCTGCATAAGCATGGAAAAGGGGTTGGCGTGGAGCATGCTTCCCCTGAAATGATCCGGCAAGCTCTTAAAGATGCCCAGGTGATGCAGGAAAGCTATGAAGAGACAATTACTCAGGAAGACCTCGTAACTGCTGGCCTGATTGGCGGAGATGGTGCCAAAGAGAGAAGAGAAAGGCTTGGAAAGCTGCTCAAAATTGGCTATACAAATGGGAAACAGCTTCACAAAAGGCTGATGATGTTCCAGGTTAGCCCGGAGGATTTTGCGGCAGCAGTGGAAGCTATTCGCAAGGAGGAACAAAATGCATAAAGATATCGCAACACCAGCCAGAACAAAAGCGATCTTGGATAAATACGGTTTTTCTTTTAAGAAAAGCCTTGGACAGAACTTTCTGATTGATACCAATATACTCAGAAGAATCGTCGATCATGCAGATTTAACAGAAGAATCCGGCGCAATTGAAATTGGCCCAGGCATAGGGGCCCTGACTGAACAATTGGCACGTAGAAGCAAAAAAGTGCTTGCTTTTGAAATTGATCAGCGCCTTCTGCCCATTTTAGAAGAAACACTGTCGCCTTACCCAAATACAGCCATTATTAACAAAGATGTATTAAAAGCAGACGTAAGCGCTGCAATTGAAAAAGAATTTAATGGAATTCAGGATATTATGGTTGTTGCCAACCTCCCGTATTATGTGACAACTCCAATTATAATGAAACTGCTGGAGGACAAGCTGCCAATCAGAGGAATTGTCTGTATGCTGCAGAAGGAGGTTGCTGACAGGATCTCTGCCCGCCCAGGTACGAAGGATTACGGCTCCTTGTCTATCGCTATCCAGTACTATACAGAGGCGGAAACAGCCATGATTGTTCCAAAGACGGTTTTTGTGCCACAGCCCAATGTGGATTCCGCGGTCATCAAACTGACAAAACGCAAAGAGCCGGCAGTAGCGGTTAAGAGCGAACCGTTCTTTTTCCAGGTCACGAAATCAAGCTTTGCGCAAAGACGTAAGACGCTGCTCAATAATCTGACAAGCCAGCTTCCGGAAGGAAAACAAAAGAAGGAGCAAATCCTGTCTGCACTTGAACTGGCTGAAATTGAACCAGGGAGAAGAGGGGAAACATTATCAATAGAAGAGTTTGGGCGTTTAAGTGATGCCCTTCTGCCTTACTTTTCTTAATAAATGTAATCGGATATAAATTAAACCAAGGCCTGTTAAATGCAGGCTTTTTCTTTTTAGCCAAGGTCTACTCTTTAATCAGGCATCGAATCTCCTTTCATACGCACATGTTTATAGACAAATGCATAATTTATGACATAAATATTAATCCCATCAGCGGTCTTAATCCGTTCATGAGGTATAAAAGCCAGAGGGATTAGAGAAGGCCGTGTTCTCGTTGTGGGCCAATTGGAGTGACGACATTGACTATAAATATTATGGATATTGTCGGAAGAATTTCCTATCGCTGTGATATTCTATTCCGTGTGATTGATATTAAAGAGCAGAATGGCCAAAAAGTGGCCGTTTTATTTGGAGAGGATATTCGTCTTGTTGCCGATGCCCCCTATGAGGACTTAATCGTTATCAACCAGGCGGAACGAATGAAGATCGAACAGGAGTATAGATCCCTGGAAGAGCAATCTTTTCAGCTTTTTAGGCAAGACATAGCTCTTTTAAGGGAAAAGCAGGAGTATGAGGTCACGGACGGATACAGCAAGACTCTTAATTACTTTCAGATACCAGGCAGAGTACTTCACCTGGATGGGGATCCTTCTTATTTAAAGAAATGCCTTGCTGTATATGATAAAATAGGCATCCCTGTTACAGGCATTCATTGCAATGAAAAGGAAATGCCGATGAAAATCGGACAGCTAATCGACCATTACAGGCCTGATATCCTGGTTGTTACCGGTCATGATGCTTATTCCAAGTCTAAAGGAAAGAAGTCGGATATTAATGCTTACAGGCATTCCAGAGAATTTGTGCAAACGGTTAGAGCAGCCAGAAAAAAGATTCCCCATCTGGACCAGCTTGTTATCTTTGCGGGGGCCTGTCAATCCCATTTCGAATCGCTGATTCATGCAGGGGCCAACTTTGCGAGCTCACCTTCAAGGGTAAACATCCATGCTCTCGATCCTGTTTATATTGTAGCAAAAGTAAGTCTGACTCCTTTTATGGAAAGAATTAATGTGTGGGATATCTTAAGAAACACATTAACAGGTGAAAAGGGACTGGGAGGGATTGAAACACGCGGGGTTTTGAGAACAGGGATGCCTTTTAATGATGAACAGTTGAATGAATCATAATCCAGCAAGCCGTTTATATTTATGAAACGGCTTGTTTTTTGTTTGAATAAAAAAATCATAAAGCTACAAATTATGATGGATTTTGACATTATGTGAGAAGGAGAAATAGCTGATAAGTCGCTTTCTATACACCTTTTTAAAAATATACATATTCTTGTTAGTTTAAGGTAATCCTAAAATTGTTGAAAATTAGAAGAAAAAGTAGAAGAAAACATATTGACATTTATTTTTAAAGACTGTTATAATTTATATTTTTGTTTGACAGAATTGTGTCAGTGTGATATACTTTACATAGTGAGGTGGACCGAATGGCAAAAACATTATTGGATATTAAAAAAGCTCTTGATTCAAATCTTGGAAAAAGGCTCTTGCTAAAAGCGAATGGCGGACGCAGAAAGACCATTGAGCGTTCAGGTGTTTTGGCAGAAACGTACCCTTCCGTATTTGTGATTGAATTAGATCAAGAAGAAAATGCATTTGAACGTGTATCTTATAGCTATGCGGATGTTTTAACAGAAACGGTTCAAATTACATTCTACGAAGATACATCAGGACAGGTTGCTTTAAGCTAACATATATTTTTCAGCGGAGCGGTGAACATTTTGTTTGCTGCTTTTTGTTTTGTCTTTTTGCCAAGCGCGGCTAAAGCACATTGCTGATACTCGCACTCTGTTTGATTGGAAAAGGGTGCGGGAGCACCAGCGGGAGAAGCGAGTCTTGCGGGGACCCGCGCAGGCTCGAGGCGGCTCCCGGGCTGCCCTCGAACAGCGAGTGCCTGGAGTGGAAATGAACAGGCAAGTTTAATCGTGCCGTTCCTAAGGATAAATAAGGGTCTAATGAATAGAACGCTCCTGTTCCATAATAAAAGTACCGCAGTGCGAAAGGAGATGTTAATGTTGGGCAAAAGAAGAGGCATTATGTCAGAGGGCTTAAAAGAAGAAATCGCAAAAGAGCTTGGTTTTTATGATGTAGTCCAAAAAGAAGGCTGGGGCGGCATCCGCGCCAAAGATGCCGGCAACATGGTGAAGCGGGCTATCGAAATGGCACAGCAAAATCTTCTTAACAAATAATACCTAGCTTTAACCCTTGATTCAATCATTAACAATTAATAGTACTGCGGCTGCCGGAGCTTATGCTTCGGCATTTATTGTTCCTAAGAGGGCTGAATTTTTCAAAAAAGCCTTATTATTCAGGCCCTTGCGCTTTTCTGTTCAATTTGTGGTAAAATAGGACAAAAAATGGAGACGCTTTAAATGAAAGGCGTAAGGCACCTGCTTATCTGCGACAAGCATGATGCAGGGAGCTAGACAGTTATCAAAGTCTAATTTAATTGTTTTTTATATTTAAGGCTGTGTTGAAGCTCAATGTTGATTTTAGACCCTTTTGATTGGAGCGGAAGGCGCGAGCTCCTCGAAAATGCTATTGCATTTCCTTCGTGCGGTGTTTACACAAGCGGAAGGAGCGTGTCAAAGGGAGAACCCACAGCCGCTTGCCCGCTTGCGCTGAGAAGGCCCCCTGACCGCCAAAGGTTCGCTGAGCGTCTGGAGCGGAAATCAACAGGCAAGTTTAACAAAGCCATATTTAAAGAAGTAGGTGGAAATGTTGAAGGTCATGGTTAAGGCACCTGCTAAAATCAATTTGTCATTGGATGTTTTACACAAAAGGGAAGATGGCTATCATGAAGTTGAAATGATTATGACAACCATTGATTTGGCGGACCGCCTGGAGTTAACGCTCTTAGACAAGAATGAAATAAAAATTATCTCGCATAACCGTTTTGTTCCGGACGATCAGCGAAATCTGGCTTATCAGGCTGCGCATCTTCTTAAAGAACGATTTCAAGTGCAAAAAGGTGTAGCTATTACAATTGAAAAAACGATTCCTGTTGCTGCTGGGCTTGCGGGAGGAAGCAGTGATGCCGCAGCTGCCCTTAGAGGTCTTAACAAGCTATGGGAATTAGGTCTTACAATGGATGAGCTTGCCGAAATTGGATCGGAAATAGGCTCTGATGTGTCTTTTTGTGTTTATGGAGGGACTGCTTTGGCAAGAGGAAGAGGAGAGATGATCAAAGAGCTTCCTGCACCTCCTACTTGTTGGGTCATACTGGCCAAGCCATTTATCGGCGTCTCGACTGCGGATGTTTATCGAAGGCTGGATGTGAACCAGATACAGCACCCGAATACTAGTGGAATGATTGAAGCTATACATAACGGAAACTATGAAGGTGTCTGCCATAATCTAGGAAATGTTCTTGAGGATGTAACCTTGCAGATGCATCCTGAGGTGGCGCAAATTAAAGACCAAATGAAAAGATTTGGAGCAGATGCTGTCCTTATGAGCGGAAGCGGTCCTACTGTGTTTGGGCTTGTTCACCATGATTCAAGAATGCATCGGATTTATAACGGCTTAAGAGGATTCTGTGATCAGGTTTTTGCGGTCAGAATGCTTGGGGAAAGGCATAAGCTTGATTAAATCCGTATATTAATGGTATATTATCGTTAAAATATTCGGATTTATATGGGGGTTCCACAAATGAAATTTCGCAGAAGCGAACGGTTAATAGATATGACCAATTATTTATTAAACCATCCGCGTCAGCTGGTATCCTTAACTTTCTTTTCAGAAAGATATGGTTCTGCCAAGTCTTCCATAAGCGAGGATTTAACAATTATTAAAGAGACATTTGAACAAAGGGGCATTGGCACTCTGCAGACTGTGGCCGGAGCAGCAGGAGGAGTTAAGTTCAATGTAAAGGTACCCGATGATGAAGCCCGCCCTTTTGTTGATGAGCTATGCGGCCTGATAGCCAGTCCAGAGAGGCTTTTGCCAGGCGGATATCTGTATATGACCGACATATTGGGAGATCCACTGATTGTCCAGCGTGCCGGCAGACTATTTGCGTCCGCATTTGCAGATAAGCCAATTGATGTTGTGATGACTGTGGCCACCAAAGGGATTCCGCTCGCATATGCTGCAGCTAACTATCTCAATGTACCTGTTGTCATTGTAAGGCGGGACAGCAAGGTGACAGAAGGTTCGACAGTAAGCATTAATTATGTGTCAGGATCCGCCAAAAGGATCCAAACGATGGTTCTCTCAAAACGAAGCCTTGCAGAAGGATCCAATGTCTTAATCATCGATGACTTTATGAAAGCCGGCGGAACAGTGAATGGCATGGTCAGCATGCTGGAGGAGTTTAAAGCCAATCTGGCTGGTATTGCAGTCCTGGTTGAGGCTGAAAAAGCAGAAGAACGACTGGTTGATGAGTATCTTTCTCTTGTACGCCTCTCCGATGTAGATGTCCGGGAAAAGAAAATCAATGTAAGTGAAGGCAATTATTTTAAAAAATAGGCTAAGGTAAAGCACATTTTTACTTTGGCGCCTAGCGGAGGCTCCCTGGCCTCCCGCAGAAAACGAGTATCTAGAATGAAAATCACCAGCTTAAAAACAAATGATATTTTTTAGGGGGAGAATCCATGAAAATCATTCAAACGAACCAGGCTCCGGCTGCGATTGGGCCATATTCACAAGGAATCACAGTCAATAATCTTTTTTACAGCTCCGGACAAATTCCGCTTACAGCAGATGGTGTCATGGTAGAGGGTAATGTGAAAGCTCAGACCCACCAGGTATTTAAAAACCTTCAGGCTGTTTTGGAAGAGGCTGGTGCTTCTTTAAATACTGTTGTTAAGGCGACTGTATTTATAAAAGACATGAATGATTTTTCAGCAATCAATGAAGTGTATGGAGAGTATTTCAGCACGCATAAGCCTGCACGTTCCTGTGTGGAGGTCGCCCGCCTTCCCAAAGATGCATTGGTGGAGATAGAAGTAGTAGCGCTCGTTAAATAAAACGGGCGTTTTTTTTTAGGCTGTTTTCAAAAGGCTGTTTTCAAAAGGCTCATTTCGTAAAGATTGTTGTTTTTGAACTATAAAGCTGGCCCGTTGATTTCCGCTCCAGTCACTTGCTTTCCGCGGGGAGGAACGGGAGCC